>JAISAF010000505.1 GCA_031266855.1 Spirochaetales bacterium | reverse complement strand
TCTCCCCCGCTCAGGTATGCCGCGTAAAGCCTCTTCCCCTGCCGGTAACTCACTTTCAGCGCCACAGCCGCCGCTTTGAGCCTCATCTTCCCCTGCTTCACCATTTCCATCAGTTTTCCTCTCTACAGTTCCTTTTGTCCCATTGGTAATCTCCCGGCCATATACGCCTCCTGCCGCTATTTTACCAAAGGGGACATTTCTATTGGTTTTATAAGGGGACATTATCACTGATTTTTAACAGTACCTTTCAGTTTGTACCCGGTGCCGGCGCATAAAAACTTTTTGTCTTGCCGTAAAATCCGCAAAACCACATAAATCATGGAAAAAATGAACCGCGCGAGGCCGGAGAAGTCAAAAAAAGAATAGAATTTGGGGATTCTTAAATCCTTTTTTGCGTTCTTCCTTTTTTTCGTCCTCGCCCTTGCCAGTTTCCGGCTTCGCGGTTAAAAAATTCTGCGGGCCGGGTTTAGCACACCACACCATACCGCGCCCCGCCGTTCCCCGCCGCGCTGTCAGGCGCTTCGTTATAATTCCATTATCTTTTCGCCGCCACGGAACAGGCTCAGTTTTCTAGTCGATTCCGACAGGGCAAGGGCGGCGGCGCGGCTTACCATAGTAATAGCGGCGGCGGCGGCGTGCCGCGCCCCCAGACCGGGAGGCAGTTCCGCCAGCGGTACGCGGGTACGGAGGTAGGTTCCCGCGGACATAAGCACTCCGTCGCCGCGGACGATAAAAGCGCCGTCGATTTTTGAAAGCTCCTTTACGGTTTCCGTCAGGGCGGGATCGAGGATGTTCAGTTCTCCCTCGGCATAACCCTTGAAGGGATTAATAATCATCTGCTGGCAGTGATTTTTTACCGCGTCATAATCGCCCAAAACAAAAATACAGCCGGAAGGTTTTCCCTCGCGCCCTTCATCGGCAAGCTCCCCCGCCAGTTCTATAGCGCGAACAAGAACCTGGTGTTCCAAATCCGGGGATCCTTCATTTGAATCCAGCGAAAAAAATATTTTGAACTCCCGGCTGATTTCCGTTACCTGAACAGCGTCCAGCACCCCTGAATAGGGCAAGCCGAACACGCTGACAATCAGTTCGTCCTTGTCCACAAGATTCCGCGACAACGCAAAAATGACAGAAAGCTCAATCTGGTTTGTCCGCGTAATTCCCTTAAAAGGAATCTGAATGATTTTTTCCGAAGCAAAACGCCTGTGAAGCTCGTCGTATTTGCCCGTCGTCACAAAGACAAGTTCCTTTTTGATTTTCCCGCACCTGTTCTTTGAAAAAATATCGAAATTGTCCATGCAGTCCACGTGAACAAAAATGTGGCGGGCGCCGATCTCTTCCGCAAGCTGTCCCGCATGACGCAGACAGGATTCGGTTATAGTAAGCCGCCCGTCTTTTCCGTCATCGGGGACTATAGGAGCCGCGGCCCCGGTAAAAGCCAGGTACGCCTCCCCCTGTTCCCTGGCTTCGATAATACGCTCATACACCGAGGGAGAGGACAACCTCAGCGCCGTCTGCCGCAGCACTTCAATATGATCGTTTCTATCGCCCGCGATCAGAATAATAAGCCGCACAGGTTCATTGTCCGGCGCGTCATAGGGAATCCCCTCCCGGCTTATTCCCAGCACAATATGCGAAGGAGTCCCATCCGGCAAAATCGTGTGAGGAATCGCGATACCCCGTGAAATCCAGGTAGAAATACTTTTCTCCCTTTCCTCAATCCTGCGCTCAAGCTCGTCCCCCTCCACAATCCCATACCGGAACGCGAAAAAACCAGCCAGCTCACGGAACGCCTCCACCCTGGTTCCGGCCTTGAGAAAAATAACAGCGTCCGGCCCGCAATAATCCCCAACAGGCATTTTTTCCCCCCTTACCATTATTGTACAGGCAGAAGGCGAATCATGCAAAAGAATTTATCAGAAAAATTGGGCGCGTTTTTTTGAGCGGGCGAAAGCCCGCCCAAAAAAACCGGGCTTTCCGCTCCAAGTCCTCGGAAAGCGCCGATGCGCTTCCTGTGGGCTTTCCGCTACAACCCCCCCGCGCACGCACCAGCGGAAACCCGCGAATTTGCTACCGAAAATTCGCGCCCCCGGAATCCCCCGCGCAGGCGCCAGCGGCAACAGCGCCCGTGCGTATGCAAAGCATACGCACGGGCGAGATCGGTTTCCCGCGATTTTGCCTCGGCCCTTAGCCCGTGTATACTCAAAAGGCTTTTTAGGGCCTCTTGCCAGGATGCATGGGCGAGCAGAAAAATTGCGTATGCAATTTTTCGACCAGCCCCGGAAAGCCTGTTACCGGAAAAACACACTCCCGCGTGCGTATACCGGGG
Organism: Spirochaetales bacterium; assembly: GCA_031266855.1. GTDB lineage: Bacteria > Spirochaetota > Spirochaetia > DTKZ01 > DTKZ01 > JAISAF01. The sequence continues at coordinate 2,446 of JAISAF010000505.1, read as the reverse complement.
CATGGCAAAATCGCGTAAGCACCCGTCCGCAAAGGCGTTCCCTCGCCTTTGCGGATTTTGCATCCATCTCCGGTATGCGATATACAAAGATTTGTTGCGACGGTATGGACTAAAAAAAGAAAATGTGTTATATGATAGAATCATGGAATTATTAACGGAATTAACAATATGGAGTAACTTAATATGACGACCGGCGAAGTAAGGGGAAAATTAAATTCAAAAAAATCACCTGAAAGAAGAAGAGCCGCCATAGAAATCGGAAAAAATAAAATGGCGGAATTAGGGGATGAATTATATCAAAAATATCTGGAAGAACGGAAAGACAGCCGGACATGGGAAACCCAGTGCGAAATGGTAAAAGCATTGGGGGCAATAAACTATAAAGAAGCGCTTGAAACCATTGAAGAAACTGTAAAACAAAATACACCCCACGACATGATAACAATATACGCGGCATTGTCATATATCAGGTTAAAAAGACAATCGGTACAGGACGGGAATCCCGTAGTGGAATTATTAAATTCAGGTAATTTTTCGGTAATCGAAGGCGCGGTAATGGCGCTGGCTTATGATCAAATGAAGCCGGATAACGAATCTGTAGAAAAAATAATAAAATTAAGCTGGGATTGGCACAACGAAAAAGGTTATGGAGACAGCAGAAAATATGTCGCGATTGCCTGCTGGAATTGGGATAAAAAATTAACGGAAAGTTTTTTAAACCATTGTATAGAAACATCTGATCAATATGACAGTAATTTAAGGGATGTTTGCCAGAATTCATTAAAAGGGAAATACAGTAAATCGTATTTGCCAAAATACTAATAGTAAAGCCGGATAAGTTTTGGTACAAAGATCCGGTTTCCCTTCTCGACTTATTCTACTTCGCGGCAAATCCCTAAAAGCATGTTTTTAGTGTAACCGGGCTGGTATGCCTTTTATTCTTCATCTCCAACCCTGATATATCTATCGCCAATAATAGCGTTTCTTATTTTTATCCGCCCGTTTTCATCCGACGCGCCCTCGTGTTTTGTCCCATTACTGAAATATATTGTGTATGGTTTATTTGGAAAGACCTCTCCGGTATTTTCGTCAGTCAGCGTAATGTCTATATATCCATAAATTTTTATTATATTACTTTTTTCACTAATATATTCGCCATATTTAATGGTGAAATAATATTCAGGAATAGTAAATCCATTTTCTGTAAGCTCATTTGTACTTGTATTATTTTTGGTTTCATCAAATTCAATAATCCAGTTTATAGAATTGTTTCCATCCGCCGGACATATAATTTCGGTAACAAAATCATCGTTACCAGTATCATTCTTCTCATAAATACGAATTACCAGATTATCATTCGGGGATATATTTACGGTATGGAAGGTTATCCGCACACAATCTTCCACACATGCTTCCTGGATAAGACCGTCATTGATTTTCCATAATAAATTTGTAATTTCGGCCTTGCCGCTATCCTGGGCAGAGATCGGTATTATAAAACTAAAAAATACAATATTTACTAATGTGATTATCTTCATTAGAAACCCTTCTGTTTTATTTGTATATTTTTATTGGTATTTTGTCAAGATATTTCGAGGAATTTCAAAGTATTATGTCGTATAACGTTCTGGCTGTTTACGGCGTTTTGGTGGTCCGAATACGGGCTTTGCGGCGGGCGATATGGATATAAGACCCGGCGGGCGGGGATACGTGCGCGCAAGCGCGAAGCGCTTGTGCGTGGCGGGAAACCACGCGGTTTTGCGGCGGCAAAACCGCGCCGCCAGGCGGAAAGGCGCGCAATTGCCGGAGGCAATTGCGCGGGTCTGCTTTACGGCATAACTTCGCCCACCGGGCGGCAGCCGGTGGTGATAAAGACGTGCACAGCGCGTTACGCGCTGTGCTTTGTGGCAGATCACGCAATATTGCGACCGGCTGGTTGCGCGCAGCTAATTGCCACGGCAATTCCGGGGGCGCTCCTGCCCGGCGTAGTCTCCAGACTACGCCGGGCAGGGTTCCAAGGCTGCAAGCGTGGACGCTTGCTTCTAACCCGGCGTAGGCAGAGCCTGCGCCGAGCGGGGACGTGCACAGCGTGTTACGCGCTGTGCGGGGTGGCGCATCACGCAATTTTGCCCTGGTAAAATTGCGGCCGCCGGGTTACGCGCAGGTAATTGCCAAAGGCAATTACCTGCTCCCGGAATTGCCTGTGGCAATTCCGGGGCCTTATTCTGATCTGCCGATGCGCAAGGGATTGGAGCGGAAAGCCCACAGGAAGCGCATGGGCGCTTCCGAGGACTTGGAGCGGAAAGCCCGGTTTTTTTGCCCGCGCAGGCGGGTAAAAAAATGCGCTATAAACTTTGGGCCTGTAATAATTGTCCTTGAATATTTGAGGGAATTACCCGATATTATACTTATGGAAGTCGTCGGCTTAAAAGATATTGTCAAGAAG
>JAISAF010000014.1 GCA_031266855.1 Spirochaetales bacterium | reverse complement strand
CTATCCCTCCCGGCGTAGGAGGGGCGGGTAATGACTTTTTGTTGTTTATGCTGGATATGCGAAAGATACGAACAATTTTCTTGACCAGAATTCACTTCATGTTTATATACAGGGAAAAGATTCCGTGATGAATAGAGGCTTCACAACCTGGTCTATAAAACAATATAGGAGAATGAAAATGGAAAAATGCACTCAATCACAATTTAAACTTTTTAAAACAGGTCCTTATTACAAACTTGGAACAATTTATGCGATAGTTACCGGTTCGAAATCTGAAATTTCTAATCATATTGAAACCGAATGGTTTTATTATGCAACATATAGTCATAAAAATTCTGGTTTAAAAGTATCTTCAGATTTTTTTGAAACAATAGAACAATTTTGGGATTATTATGTAATTGAAAATTTAAAGGAGGCTATTTATTTTGATGAACTGGTCCCCGTTTTAGAAAAAATCAGAGATTCTTCGTTCTATAACAAGAGTTGATTTGCAGAAAATGAGAAATGAAGATATTATATACCTAAGTATTGAAAATATTGACTTTATAAACTATCTCAAGGAGCATACCAAATGTACTGAATTGAGGAAATTTATTGAAGTCCTTCCAATAATAAAATTGGAAAAAGGAGAAATATGACATAATAGGTGGAGAACTTCGCATAACAAGGACGGTATGCGCTGCCGGGCGGCCCGCAAAATTGCGAAGCAATTTTGCGGGCACGGTTTTACGGTATGCGTTAGCCACTGGGCGCGCGACAGCCGGTGGTGATAAAGACGTGCACAGCGCGTAACGCGCTGTGCTTGGTGGCAGATCACGCAATTTTGTCAGAACAAAATTGCGACCGCCGGTTACGGGAACTGGTTCTGAGCTGCCGCTCGCGCACTGGGAGTGGAGCGGAAAGCCCACAGGATTTGCATTGGCAAATCCGAGGACTTGGAGCGGAAAGCCCGGTTTTTTTGGGCGGGCGAAGCACGCCCAAAAAAATGCGCCCAATGATGAGAGCTTTTACAGCGTCATGCCTCCGTCGACCGAAAGGATGAGGCCGGTACTGAACGTCGCCTTGACCAGGAACACGATGCCGTCGGCGATTTCCCGGGCTTCTCCGAGGCGGCCCATGGGCTGTCGCGCCACAAATGCTGAGCGCGCCGCGTCGTAATCGGAAAACTTCCTGAACCTGTCTTCGAGCGACGGCGTGTAGGTTGTGCCGGGACAAACGCAATTAACGCGCACGCCCGCCTCCAGAAGATCAGCCGCCATTGAGCGGGTGAGGGCCATAACCGCTCCCTTTGAGGCGGTATAGGCGAAGCGGTCTTTTACGCCTTTCACGGCGACAACCGAGGCGTTATTGATGATGGTGCCTTTTGTTTTTTTGATATAGGGCAGGGCGGCCTGCGACATGAGAAAGATGCCTGTCGTATTGACGCGCAGGGTTTCTTCCCAGTCGGTGAGGCTGGTGTTTTCTATGGTTCCGGGGAGCACGATTCCGGCGTTGTTGATGAGGATATCAATGGCTCCGAATTCCGAGACGGTCTGGTCAATTATTTTTTTGGCGTCATCGGGCCGGGAAACGTCTCCTTGAACAAAAAGCGCCTGGCCTCCGGCCGCGCGTATAGCCTCCGCGACTTTCCCGCCGGAAACGCTTATTGTATTGCAGCATATCCTGACGCCTTCCTGTGCCAGTTTCAGGGCGGCGGCTTCTCCTATGCCTTTTCCCGCTCCTGTAATAATCGCGACTTTACCTTTTATATCCATGCAGTGCCTCCTTACAAAATTTGCGTGTATCTGCGATATGGTGATTTTTAGTATTATTACGGGAGTATGGGAATTTTTCAAGGGGGCGGGGAGCGGGCCCGCAGCCAATTGCCGGAGGCAATTGGCTGCGGGGGTAAAGGCCGTGCGCGGCGCGCACGGGGGTACAAGGCCGCGATTTTGCATCGGCAAAATCGCGGGGTTCGCGTGAAAAGCGCCCGGAAAACCGCGTAGCGGTTTTCCGGGCTTGCCTGTACGGGGCGTTTTTATTTACGGTCGTGTTTCATTCATAAAAACTATCGTCATATATCTCCCAGGTATATTCAGAAGAGTCAGGAAAGTTGGATATGTGGCGGATTGAAGAGCTGCCATTAGTAATCACCAGAACGGAATTCCAGCCCGCTTTCAGGGCGACGTTATATTCATCTATCCAGGGAATCTGTTCACTACCAGCAAGACTATTCACTGTACCCGCAACCACGGCGTTTTTGTCCGAGTACCAGTATTCCACCCACCCACCGCCTGTACCATGGAGATCTCCAGCCTGTTTGTACGCAAGCTGCCTCCATCTAAATTCCGGTTCTGGTATACCGTACCCGGATGCATAGATATATTCATTGCCGATGGTTATTATTTTCGCACTGGCCGGGGTAACAGTGGCCTGCCGCAACCGATCTATATATGTGTTGGTATACGCCTCAACCTTATTCCACTCAGGCGTCGTAAGGGTAAAGGACAGGACGCCGGACGCGCTAATCGTACCTGAAAGAAAAGGATCGCTGCTAGCCGACCAATCTTTCCGGTCATCGTAAAAACAGGTAACATCTACGGCGGAAGAAACCGGCGTTAAAGTACCCGTCTGCATTATGTAGACAGTTGCTGCCGGAATGGTATGCGGCGCGTTACCCAGCCACGCAAGCTGCGCTTCCGCCCCGTCTTCCGTTACCGGGGTTTCGGTCAGCGGTTCAACTGTTATTTTTGTTCCCGTATCCAGTTCAATTTCTCCAGCGAAGGC
>JAISAF010000413.1 GCA_031266855.1 Spirochaetales bacterium | reverse complement strand
AAGGAATACTTTGTTACAACCTGGCAGGCGTTAGGGGCGTTGTCTCTTCCCGTGGTTATTCTGGGAGGAATCTATGGTGGTATTTTTACGCCGACCGAGGCGGCCACGGTAGCCGTTGTGTACAGCCTGATGTTAGGGGTGATCTATGGTGAAATTAATCTGAAGACTTTAAAATCGGCGTTTATACGCACCGGAGAAACCGCCGCTATGGTCGCGTTTATCGTGGGTTCGGCTAATTTGTTTTGCTGGCTGCTGTCAACGACCCGGCTTCCTGTTATAATCACCGAGGCGGTTATTCCGATTGTCAGTAACAAGGAAATGTACCTGGTGCTCTTAACGATACTGTTGTTCATTGTGGGCGCGCTAATGGATACTCTGGCAAGTATTGTTATGCTGGCGCCAGTGGTCGCGCCTATTGGGTATGCGCTGGGGGTAGACCCTCTGCACATGGCGATCCTGTTCTGCGTTAACCTGATTGTCGGTTTTGTTACACCGCCTTTCGGCATGAATCTGTTTACCGCCTGCTCCATCTCGGGGTTGAGTTTTGGACAGGTTGTTAAAGGCTCATTGCCCTATCTGTTGGTGTCCATGTTTGCGGTGGTACTGGTAACCTTTATACCGAGTATTTCCCTTTGGCTGCCAACCTTGGCCTTCGGTTTATAAGTACATAAATAAAACGGCTGTTAAAAATCAGTGAAAAATAGCAAATCCGCGGGTTGCCGCTGGTGCGCGCGCAAGGGCTTGTAGCGGAAAGCCCACAGGAATTGCATAGGCAATTCCGAGGACTTGCAGCGGAAAGCCCGGTTTTTTGCCCGTGGATTCCACGAGCAAAAAATGCGCCCGAAGACGGTCGCTTTCCTATAGGTATGGATTGTAGTGGGCGCTGACCGCGCCCACGGAATGCGTAAAATAAAAACTAAATGCCGCTACGTGCCTTTCATACTCCGGCTCTGTCCCTGCGCGATATTTCGTTGAGGTTTTGGTTAGTCGTTACGGTGTGTCCGGCGAGGGGCAGGAGCCTTTCGTGGATGGTGTCGAGGAACCAGGCTTTTCCTGGGAAGAAGTCGTTTTCCATTTCGAAGGCGGGGGTTATCCAGTTGCGCGAGCCGAGAACCGCGGGGGGCGCATCGAGGTGATCGAAGGCAAGCTGCGTTATGCGCGATGCTATTGTGTGCAGGAAGCTGCCGCGTTCACAGGCGTCGGAGGCAAGGAGGATTTTTCCTGTTTTTTTGACGGAGGCGATGATAGGGTCGTAGTTCAGGGGGTTGATAAAGCGCGCGTCGATAATTTCCGCGTCGATGCTGTATTTCGTTTTTAGTTCGTCGGCGGCTTCGATGGCGCGGTACAGGGTGGCGCCGATGGTAAGGATGGTCAGGTCCTTGCCGTTTCTGCGCAGGGCGGGTTCGCCTTCGGGGATTTCGTAGTAGCCTTCGGGAACGCCGCCTTTTTCAAAGAGTTCGCCTATGTCGTAAAGCCGCTGGCTTTCAAAGAACACGACGGGATCGGTTCCGCGCAACGCCTGGTTGAGCATGCCTTTGGCGTCGTAGGGGGTGGCGGGGAACATGACCTTGAGGCCCGGAATGTGGCTGGCTATGCTTGTCCAGTCCTGGGAATGCTGAGCACCGTATTTTGATCCAACGGACACGCGCAGCACCAGCGGCATTTTCAGAATGCCGGCGCTCATGCTTTGCCACTTTGACATTTGGTTAAAAATTTCATCACCCGCGCGGCCCATAAAATCGCAGTACATCAGTTCCACCAGGGCGCGACCGCCGCACAGCGCATAGCCCGCCGCCGAGCCTACGATTGCGCCCTCGGAAATCGGCGAGTTAAACAGCCTGTAGTAGGGCAGGGCTTCGCTCAGGCCCTGGTACACGGCAAAAGCTCCGCCCCAGTCGCGGTTTTCCTCGCCATAGGCAATCATCGTGGGGTCTTCGTAGAAGCGGTGCAGGACGGCTTCAAAAAGGGCGTCGCGGTAATTAAAGGCTTTCAGTTTTGGAACGGGTTTGCCCGCGGCGTCCAGGCCGAAGCGGGATTTACCCGCCAGTTTAAGCGAGCGGGGATTGTCCGTCTTCGGCAGCAGGGTTTCCGGTTTCCGGCCGGGATCAAGGGTTTCGGCACAGGTGTTTGAAAACATGACTTTGCCAATATATTCGCCCTCCACGCGGGGGGAGATTTCCAGAGATGTTGCCTGTTTGACCGCGTTTTCGATTTTCGCGATAACTTTAGCCGAAAGCTCCTCGGCCCGCGCCTGAGTCAGTACCCCGTTTTTGATAAGGTAATCGCGGAAGCCCCGCACGCAGTCTTCGCCTTCCCACATTTGAACTTCCTCGCGGGTACGGTAGCTGGACGCGTCCGAAGGGCTGTGGCCCGAAAGCCTGTAGGTAATAGTGTCAAGCAGTACCGGCCCGCGGCCTTCCAGAAGTACGCTTTTCTTGCGCTCAATGGCGTCGGCGACCGCCAGAGGGTTGTAGCCGTCCACCCGCTCGGCGTGCATGTTTTCGGGATTAACGCCCGCGCCCACACGGGCCAGAACTTCGTAACCCATAGTTTCACCAAAAGTCTGGCCGCCCATACCGTAGAAATTGTTGAAAAAGTTAAACAGCACTGGCGGCGCGCCGCCCGCTTCCCTGGGCCACAGCTTGCGGTACTGATCCATTGCCGCCAGCATGATGCCCTCCCACACAGGGCCGCAGCCCATCGAAGCGTCTCCAATATTGCCAATAACAATGCCGGGCCTGCGGTTGACCCGTTTGTACAGAGCCGCGCCCACGCAAATATCGCCGGAACCGCCGACGATGGCGTTGTTTGGCATACTGCCGAAAGGAATAAAAAACGCGTGCATGGAACCGCCCAGGCCCCGGTTGACGCCGTTTTTGCGGGCAAAGATTTCCGCCAGAACGCTATACAGGATAAAGTTTTCCGCCAGATCCTTTGTACCCGCGAACTTTTCTTTTTCGACGACTTTTAGAACATCGCCATCCCAGTACTCCTTCATCACTTTTTCCAGGCCGTCATCAGCCAGTTTGGGAATAGCGGAAAAGCACTTGGCAAGGATTTCCCCGTGGCTCCTGTGCGAACCAAAAATAAAATCCTCGATTCCCAGGTTATAGCACTGGCCCACCGAAGCGGCTTCCTGACCAATCGAAAGATGCGCCGGCCCCGGATGGTTGTATTCCACGCCCCGGTAAGCGCCCTTTGTTTTAAACTCGTTCAGCATGGTTTCAAACTCGCGGATAATCATCATATCGTACAGAATTTTCTCAAGACCGTCCTTGCCGTATTTTTTGGTCTCCGCCGCGGCATCCGGCCTGTAGGCGTTCAGGGGAATATCCTTGAAGGAAAGTTTCCCCGCCTTGCGTACTTCTTTCGGATCGATAAGCTGTGATTTCGGCATGTATGTTTCTCCTCTTATTTAATTTCTCTGATTCGGAATTTTGGCGC
>JAISAF010000370.1 GCA_031266855.1 Spirochaetales bacterium | reverse complement strand
CTGGTTCCAAACCTGCAAGCGTAACGGTCGCCTGTAATCGTGGTGGCGGCAGCCGGCGGTGATAGAGACGTGTTTTTTTGCGGCGGACCGCAAAAAAACCTGGTGGCACATCACGCATTTGTACCACATTTGCGACCGATTGTTTAGTGCTGCGGAATTGCCTAAGGAATTTCCGCAGCTCTGGTTTTACAGCCCTGGTTAGCCGCTTGAAGCGCGCGCAAGGGATTGCAGCGGAAAGCCCACAGGAAAGCGCCGAAGGCGCTTTCCGAGGACTTGAAGCGGAAAGCCCGGTTTTTTTGTCCGGGTTCGGACAAAAAAATGCGCCCGAAGACGGTCGCTTTCCGATAGGTAGTGGATTGTAGCGGGCGCTCACGCGCCCCCGGAATGCGCCTAACTTATAATGAGGGCCATTTTCTTTCGGTATGAAAGGCGGGAAACCGTCCGCATCGATTCTATTCATTTATCGATGGGGCAACGCGGAGCATTAGACTTGTTCAAGAACCTGTCTATTGTAAAGCTATCCGCTTTTATGATATACTGCACGGCAGAAACTAAAATCAGGGGATGGGATGATATGGGAATTCGGGGTGAGATTTTTTCTACGCGGTCAAATTCAAAGTCGGAAAGGCGGACATACTTTTTCAATGTCAAGGAAAACCGGAATGGCGACATTTTTCTGAATGTCGTGGAAAGCAAAAAACACAACGAGGCGGATTTCGAGCGGCATCAGATTGTCGTTTTTCAGGAAGACCTGGAAGAATTTCTGCAAGCCTTGGGCAAGGCTGTGGAGACAATGAAACCAATGTCGGCAAACGCGAAATATCCGCCGCGGCGGCCGGCAGCCGAAGGTTATGGCAGGACAGGTCACAGCCGGACGGGTTTTAGTTATCAGCGTCCCGGTACAGGCGAAAACTCCTACGATGAATCGGGCAGGGACCCAGCTTCAGAATAGCTTCCCAGTGGGCTTTTGTGGGATAACCCTTATGCCGTTCAAAACCATAACCGGGATATTGAAGAGCATAGATTTCCATAATTCTGTCGCGGTGCGTTTTCGCCAGAATCGATGCCGCCATAATCTGCGGCACAAAGGTGTCGCCCTTTATAACAGCGCGGCAGGCGGCGGCACAGCCGGAGGGGCATTTATTTCCATCGATAAGAACCTCATCCACCGCGAGGGCAATACCTTCCAAAGCCTCTTTCATTGCCGCCAGAGTCGCCTGAAGAATATTTATCTCGTCAATCCTGCCGGGATGTACCTCCGCGATATGAAAGGTTATGGCCTTCTGCCGGATAAGTTTCTCCGCCTCCGCGCGCTTTCGGGGAGAAAGCGCCTTGGAATCGGCCAGAATCCCTCCAGGAAAATCTTCCGGCAGGACAACAGCCGCCGCCACAACAGGGCCAGCCAGCGGCCCCCGTCCCGCCTCGTCAATTCCACAAATAACCATACCTGATTGTGTCCCGAAAATACGCTTTCGCGCAAGTACCTATATAGTATCCACGCATTGAAACCGTAGATTTATATTTTCGGGGCGCATTTTTTTGCCCGAGACCGGGCAAAAAAACCGGGCTTTCCGCTCCAAGTCCTCGGATTTGCCAATGCAAATCCTGTGGGCTTTCCGCTGCAATCCCTTGCGCGCGCACCAGCGGCAGCGCAAAATCGCTTCGCGATTTTGCCACCAGCCAGGACGCATGGGCGAGCAGCAAAATTGCGTATGCAATTTTGCGACCAGCCCCTTGCGCGTGCACCAGCGGCGGCGCGCGAATTTGCTAATGCAAATTCGCGACTATCCCCATGCGCGGGCTGTACAATAATGTTTTATACCAGGGGAACCGGAACTACATTTTCTTTGCTGTCAGGAGTGTACCCTGTAACTCTTAAAATTTTACCAGGTAAATTTTCAGGCGTTACGACGTACTATAATGCACGGGCGGGAGGCCCAAAAAAGTTTATATTGTGTACAAAAGCCGGACAGCCGGTAAACAGCTCTGCAAGGAAAAAATCTGTATAACACAAAAAAAGGGTATCATGAAGATACCCTTTATGTCCCGGCAATGCACTACAGCGCGGAAATTTATTTTGTCTCTTCCGCCGGTTTCGCTTCTTCCGCCTTCTTTTTCTTTGATTTCTGTTTTTCTTTGATTTTGCGATCTACCAGTTCGAGAATGACAATTTCACTGCCATCTCCTTCCCTGTACCCAAGTTTCAGAATCCGCGTATACCCGCCAGGACGGCTCTGATAACGGGGGCCAAGTTCCGTAAACAGCTTCGCGAGAACAGCCTTGTCGTGAATGCGCCTCGCCGCAATCCTCCGGTTATGGAGGGAATCTTCCTTTGCGCGGGTAATCAGCTTTTCCGCCGTTCTGCGGACTGCCTTTGCTTTTGCCTTGGTAGTTTTAATCCGCTCGTGGCGGAAAAGAGAAATAGTCATATTACGATGGAGGGCTTTCCTATGCGCGGAACGCCGGCCAAGGGTGTTAAAACCAATTTTATGCTTCATCGGTATCTTCCTTTTTCTTTTTTACACTTTTGATGGCCTTCTTTAAGGCGCTGTAGTCGGTCATTCCGAGGGTCAGGTTCCACTCTTTCAGCTTGTCCTTAATCTCCAAAAGGGATTTCTTGCCGAAATTGCGGGTTTTCGCAATATCATCTTCCGTCCGCATAGTCAGGGCGCCTATAGTCCTGATGTTGGCGTTTTTCAGACAATTACTCGAACGAACCGACAATTCCAGTTCCTCAACCGGAGTTTCAAGAAGTTTTCTGACACTTTCCTCTTCCTCGTCAATTTCCCCGCTTGTTTCCAGCACATCTTCGTCAAAATTGATAAAAATTGTAAAGTGATCCTTAGCTATTTTCGCGGCTTCCGCCAGGGCGTCTTCCGGGCTTATGGAACCATTAGTCCAAATTTCCATAATAAGTTTGTCGTAATCAGACCTCTGCCCCACACGGGTATCTTCGATGACATACCGTACCTTTCTGATAGGGGAAAACACCGCATCCATGGGAATGGTACCGATAATTTCGATATATTTATCGTTCACTTCCGCGGGGATATATCCCCTGCCAAGATCGATCTGGATTTCTATCTCAAAATTCGCGTCATCCATTGTTGTCGCGATATGAAGGTCCTTATTGAAAACACTTATGGCATCATCGGTTTGGAGATCCCCGCCCTTCACTTCAGAGCTGCCCTTCACTTCAAGCGCAATGGTCTTCTGATCCAAACCGTCTTCCAGCCGGAGCTGGACCAGTTTCAGATTATTAATAATATCGGGCGTATCTTCCACAACTCCGGGAATAGATTCATATTCACTGGAAAGAAGGTGGGCAGTCCCTTCCTTGTTATACCACGTTATACGCACGGAGGTAACAGCATAGCCCTGGATGGATGATAGTAAAATCCGCCTAAGCGTATTCCCTATTGTCGTGCCGAAGCCACGCTCAAAGGGATAAGCTACAAATTTCCCGTAACTGGGAGTAACTTCACTATGCTCAAAGGTAATCCCCTTGGGCCGCTTAAATCCCTTGAGCAGGTTTTTGCGTGCCATGTGCACTCCTTACTTAGAATATAACTCAACAACAAGCTGTTCCCGAATATCCGCAAGATCGGTAACATCACCGCGCCGGGGAACAGCCCTCAGATACCCAACAAGAGCGTCAGGATTGACTTCCAGCCAGGGAGCTACCCCCGATCGGGTATATTCCTTCATGCTCTCTTTCACTGAAAGAAGTTTTTTTGCCTTTTCCCCTAGTTCCACTTTGTCATTAACTTTCAGTTGGTACGACGGAATGGTAACACGCTGCCCATTCACAAAAACATGACCATGCGACACCATCTGCCGGGCCTGCTTCCGGGAAGATGCAAAGCGCAAACGGTATACAATATTATCAAGCCGCTTCTCCAAAAGAGCAATAAGAGAATCACCCGTTCGTCCAGGCATTTTAGCCGCTTTCTGGAACGTAATCCTGAACTGCTTTTCCAGCATACAGTAGATCCGCCGCATTTTCTGTTTTTCACGAAGCTGAACACCGTAGTCCGTTCTCTTATTCTGGCGGCTGCGAAGATTCTTACCAGGAGCCGGACGTTTTTTTGTAACCGCGCAGCGGTCGCTGAAACACCTTTCGCCTTTCAGAAAAAGTTTACTGCCTTCAGCCCTGCACAAACGGCACTGGGGGCCCGTATATCTAGCCATTCTTTTCGTTTCTCCCTTACACTCTTCGCGTCTTGCGGGGTCTGCACCCATTATGGGGAATCGGAGTAACATCCCGAATGGATTTCACCTTCAAACCCAGAACACCCAAAGACCGAACGGCGGATTCCCGTCCTACCCCCGGTCCCTTTACAAAAACATGAACTTCGCGAAGACCGTAATCTATAGCCTTCTGCGCGGCAGTCTCCGCCGTAGTCTGAGCCGCAAATGGCGTGGATTTCTTCGCGCCACGGAAGTTCAGTCCGCCCGCACTTGCCCAGGATACGGCATTTCCATTAATGTCGGTTATTGTAACGATTGTATTATTAAAAGTTGCCTGAATATAGACATTGCCCTCATAAACCGTCTTTTTTTCTTTCTTTTTCTTTACTTTAGCCACGTTTATCCCCCGATTTCCTTATACTGCCTTTTTCTTTCCGGCAACCGTCTTTTTCTTGCCTTTACGGGTTCTGGCGTTTGTCCGTGTTCTCTGACCACGGACAGGCAAACCCCTTCTATGACGCAAGCCCCGGTAACAGCCGATATCCATAAGGCGTTTTATATTAAGGGAAATTTCCGTCCGCAGGCGCCCCTCCACCTTATATTCATTTTCAATAACATTTCGCAGCTCATTAATCTCATCGCCTGACAGATCATTTGCCCTCTTGAAGGGATCGATCTTTGTGGCTTCACAAATCTTCCGCGCCGTTGAACGGCCAATTCCAAAAATATACGTCAGTGCGATGTCCAAATGCTTGTTTGGAAGGTCAACACCAGCAATACGAGCCATGAAATCCTCCTACCTCTGCCTCTGTTTGTGTTTCGGATTAACACATACAATCCGCAAAACACCGCGCCGTTTGATGATTTTACATTTATCACAAATCGGTCGAACACTTACCCTAACTTTCATATTAAACCTCGCCTATAAATTTCTTGAACGAATCTTTCCACGTTTTACCAGACCTTCATGGTGATGCATTTTGAGGTGTCCCTCAATCTGAGCCATAGTATCCAGATTGACACCCACCATAATCAAAAGGGAGGTGCCTCCCATTAAATACGCCAAATCAGTAGGAAAATTGAAAAAGCTCTGTATAAATGTCGGTATTACCGCAATAAAAGCCAGAAAAACCGACCCCGGCAGTATAATCCGATTCAGGACTTTAGTAAAGTATTCTTCCATCTTTTCCGATCTGATACCTGGAATCGAACCGCCGTTTTCCCGGATATTTCTAGAAATTTCAATCGGGTTCAGGGATACCTGCGTATAGAAGTACGCGAAAAAGATAATCAGCAGGGTGTAGATAATCAGATACGGCCATCCCGACGGGCGCAGCCAGTTGGCGAAGTCCGACAGCCACCTGACCTGAGCGCCCAGGTTTCCCGCTATCTGTAAAGGAAACGCCAGAACCGAAGACGCAAATATAACCGGAATAACTCCCGACGGATTTATCTTGAAGGGAATGTAGGTGTTCTGCGCGCCATACATCTTTCTGCCCACAACTCTTTTCGCGTAATTGACAGCAATCTTTCTCTGTCCCTGCTGCTCCAGAACGACAAGCGCGATGACAACAATAAACATGAGAAAAACAACTAGAACAAAAACGGGATTCAGATCGCGGGACTGTATGCGCTTGATAAGGGAATATGTCGCATCGGGAAGACGCGCAACAATACCAGCGTAAATGATAAGGGAAATACCGTTCCCCACACCCCGCTGGGTAATCTGTTCCCCTATCCACATAAGGAATAAAGTTCCCGCTGTTACGGTAAGCATCGCCAGCAGCGTATATGGCAGCCTGCCCATAGTGAGGATATCCGGCGTTGTTCGTGCTATCGCGTCCGTGTAAATGGTAACAGCATAGGACTGGATAAGGCATACAGCAACCGTTCCATAGCGCGTATAGCGGTGAATCTTTTTTCTGCCGCCTTCTTCTTCCGAAAGTTTTTTCAGCGAAGGGAAAACCAGGAGCAGAAGCTGCATAATAATGGACATTGAAATATACGGCATAATGCCCAACATAAAAATGGAAAAGTTCTTAAATGCCCCTCCCGCAAAGAAATCAAGATAATCGGTCACTGAAACTAAACCGCTTGATTCCTGTGTAAGGAAGTAGAGCTTCAGAACATTCACATTAATTCCTGGAATCGGCAAAGTTGCGCCAAAACGAAAAACGACCAGCATCGCCAAAGTAAAAAGGATCCTATTGCGTAAATCCTTTATGCGAAAAATGTCGATTAAAACGTTACCCGCCATGAAGCGCACCTATTCCTTTACTTCTTCTGATGTTACCACTACTTCTTCTGGTATTACCACAGAACCACCGGCCTTTTCGATTTTTTCTTTCGTTAGCGCTGAAAGCTTCAAAGCCTGAAACGTAAGTTTTTTAGTAAAATCGCCCTGGCTCAATATCTTCACATGGGTGTCCCTCTTTTTGATAATCTTTTTCGCCTTCAGGGTGTCCAAATTTACGGTTTCCCCATCCGAATACTTTTTCTCGATTAGCGCAAGATTCACTACAATATTCACGATTTTGAAAGGATAGTTGGAAAAACCTCTCCGGGCAATACGCCGGTACAATGGCATCTGTCCGCCTTCAAAACCGGGACGCACGCCGCCACCCGCACGGGAGTTCTGCCCGTTACTTCCCCTGCCGGAAGTCTTCTGTAGCCGGGAACCGGTTCCACGGCCAACGATCTTCCGCTTCTTTTTCGCGCCCTTTGGCGGCCTTATATTAAAACTTCCGGAGTTTTCCATAATCAGCTAATCTCCTTGACTTCTACCAAATGCGAAACAACCCGCACCATTCCCCTGATGACCGGGTTATCATCCTGAACAACCCGGGAATTTATCTTTCTAAGGCCCAAAGCCTTTACGGTCCGTCTCTGTGCGGGCTTCCCGCCGATTACGCTTCGAATCAAACGAATTTCCAGTTTTGCCATATTAACCCCACAAGTCCAGCAGGGATTTTCCCCGGTTTTTGGCCATAGCTTTCGCGTCAAGCATATTCTCAAGTCCATTAAAAACAGCCTTCACTGTATTAATAGGATTACGCGAACCCATAGATTTTGACAGAATATCGCTTACCCCGCCTGCTTCCATAATGGCGCGCACCGCTCCTCCCGCAATAACCCCGGTTCCCGGCGCGGCTGGCTTTAAAATAACTTTTGCGCTTTTGAAACGCCCGATATACGGATGGGGGAGGGTATCTTTTTTCCGGGGTACAGTCACAAAACCTTTTTTCGCCTTGTCAATTCCCTTACGGATAGCCTCGGAAACATCATTAGCCTTACCAAAACCATAGCCAACCCTGCCGTTCCTGTCGCCAACAACAACAAGAGCTGAAAAGGAAAACCGGCGGCCTCCTTTTACAACTTTCGCGACCCGGTTCAGGCTAATCAGTTTTTCCGCGAATTCCCTGCTTTTTTCTGTTCGTTCGTGCTCCACCGTCGATCCCCCTAAAATTCAATCCCCGCCTTGCGGGCGCCGTCAGCAACAGCCTTAATCACTCCATGATACAAATATCCGTTCCGGTCAAAGACGACTTTCGTGATATTGGCCTGTTTCATCCGCTGCCCAGCGGTCTCTCCAATTTTTCCTGCCTCAGCCACAGTATTCTTTACGGAAGCCAGTTCTTTCTCCAAATTGGAAGCCGCCACAAGAGTTTTCCCCGCCGTATCGTCAACGATCTGGACATAGATATGCTTATTACTGCGAAAGACAGTCATCCGCGGCCTTTCCGGCGTTCCGTAGATCTTTTTGCGCACCCGAAGCTTTCTGCGGGATCTCTGCGCATTCTTTAATTCAATTCTGTCCATACTGCACCTGCTTATTTAACTCCGGTCTTGCCGACTTTCCGGCGAATGGTCTCAGTTTCATATTTTATGCCTTTGCCCTTATAGGGTTCCGGCGGCCTGATTGAACGAATTTCCGCGGCAACCTGCCCCACCCTTTCCTTACTGATGCCGCTCACAATTATCTTATTCTGGGATTCACACTCTATCTTAAGGCCATCAGGAACGGAATACTCAACAGGGTTAGAAAATCCAAGATTCAAAATAAGGCTCTTCCCCTGAATCTCGGCCCTGTAGCCGACACCGTTAATAAGGAGGGACTTCTGAAATCCCCTGGTAACTCCCACGATCATATTATCAAACAGTTTCCGGTAAAGCCCGTGCATGGCCTTTGTCTTTTTCAGCTCATTTTTCCGGCTTACAATACCCAGATTGTTTTCGATCCTGACCTCCACATCGGCATGAATAGCCTGGGACAGCTTGCCCTTGGGACCTTCAACAGATAAAACCCCGGCGCTCATCTGCACCTTGACTCCCTGCGGAATCTCGACCGGCATTCTTCCTATACGCGACATATCACACCCCTTACCAAACCGAACAAATTAGTTCGCCGCCCACCTTTTTTTCAAAGGCCTTCTTTCCCGTTGTAATACCCACTGATGTGGAAATAATCAGCGTACCATAGCCATTGAATATGCGGGGCATTCCCTTGTAGCCGGAATAAACCCTGCGGCCGGGCGTAGAAATTTTCCGCAACCCATGAATGATAGGATTCTGTTCTTCGTCGTATTTCAGAAAAACACGGATATAATTCAGGTTATCCTGGCTGATTTTCTTGAAATTCTTCACATAGCCCTCATTCTTGAGTATTTTTACAATCTCCAGCTTAAGCCGGGATGTAGCGATATCGACCTTCTCAAAGCGAGCAAGACTCGCATTACGTATTTTTGTAAGCATATCCGCAATGGGATCAGAACAACTCATACTCTACTCCCTACCAGCTGGATTTCGTAATTCCCGGAATCAAACCTTCACTCGCGAACTTCCTGAAACAAAGCCTGCACATCTGAAACTTTCTGATGTAGCCGCGCGGTCTCCCGCAAAGTTTGCAGCGGTTTACCTTCCTCGTACTGAACTTAGGCTTCCTCTGAGCCTTTACGATCATCGCTTTTCTTGCCATCGATTCCCCACCTGTTATTTTCTAAACGGCATACCGAGCTTGGCGAGAAGACTTTTCGCTTCCGCGTCGGTTCCTGCCGTTGTTACAACGGCAATATTCATACCCGTCACCTGCTCAATCTTGTCATAATCAATTTCCGGAAAAATAATCTGCTCGGTAATACCGAGAGAATAATTTCCGTGTCCGTCAAAAGCGTTCGCGTTGACACCCCGGAAGTCCTTGACCCTCGGCAGTGCGATATTAACCAGACGATCAAGGAATTCATACATTCTGACTCCCCGCAGTGTTACCTTAACACCAATTTCCTGGCCCTGGCGGATCTTGAAATTCGCTATAGACTTTCTAGCCCGCGTCTTGATGGCCTTCTGGCCGGTAATCTGCGTAACTTCCTGCGCCGCGGATTCAAGAAATTTCTTATTTGCTACCGCTTCCCCGACCCCCATACTGACGATAATTTTCGTAACGCGGGGAATCTGCATGGAAGACGTATAGGAAAAGTCCGCCTTCAGCTCCGGCGCGACCTTTTCCCTGTATAGTTTCTGTAGCCGTGGTTCATACGCCTGTTTTTCCATCGTTATACAACCTCTCCACATTTTTTACAGACACGGATTTTTCTGTCATTCTCGAACTTGTATCCAGTCCGCACAGGCCCGCACTTTTTACAGACAATCATTACATTCGAAATATGAAGCGGAGCCTCGATCTCAATAATTCCACCACGGTCATTCTGTTTTCGCTTCCGAAGCGCCTTTTTGACCATATTCACGCCTTCCACAAGAACACGCCCTTTTATTTGATCAACCTTCAGGACACGTCCGTTTTTACCCTTTTCCCTTCCCGCAATAACCCGCACCTCGTCATTTTTCTTTACACGGAAAACCGTCTTCGTTTTTGTCTTTTCCATTTTCACGCTATCTCCTACAGGACTTCCGGCGCCAGGGATACTATCTTCATGAAGGATCCCTCGCGGACATCACGCAGCTCCCGTGCGACAGGGCCAAAAATTCTTTTCCCCTTCGGATTCATGCCCGCATCAATAATAACACAGGCATTATCGTCAAACCGGATATAGGTGCCGTCAGGACGCCGGTATTCTTTTGCGGTACGCACAATGACAGCCTTTTCCACATTACCTTTTTTCACCTGGGCGTTGGGAAGCGCGTCCTTTACAGCGACAACGATAATATCCCCCACCCCCGCGTATTTTCTCTTGGAACCTCCCAGCACCTTGATACACTGGGCAATTTTGGCGCCGCTGTTATCCGCAACGGTCAGGAATGTTTCCACTTGAATCATAACATCAACCTACCTTTCCACATCGCGGCCTACCGGGCCCGCTCAACAATTTCCACAAGCCGCCAGCGCTTGTCCTTGGAGAGTGGACGGGATTCAACAACCCGCACCGTATCGCCGATATGCGCCCCCTTCTCCCAGAGATCTTTGTTCGCATGAATGTTATTCTCGGCATGCACCTTAATTTTCTTCGTTTTACTGACATATTTCTTGTAGAGCCTGTGCAACTGGCGCGAAGATATAGCTACCACAATGGTCTTTTCCATTTTGTCGCTTACCACTTGTCCGGTAAAAATCTTTTTTCTGGTTTTTGTTTCGTTGCCGGTCGTTTCCACTTCTATATCTCCTTAGTCAGCCTTTCCTGAACCGTCCGCCGCCGGGGCTGCAAGCCTGGTATCGCCCACGGACTTCTTCTGCTGAATCAGGGTATTCACACGCGCGATTTTGCGGCGCAGAACACGCTTCTCCAGTGGATTCTCCACGTGCCCCATTACCATATCAAACCGGAGTTTGAAAAACTTTTTGGACAATTCTTCCTTTTTTGCCGTAAGCTCAGCCAGCGTTAATTCCCTGAAAGAATCTTTCATTGTCTAATCCTTTCTCCCAAAGAGCTTTGTCCTGACAGGCAGTTTGCTTCCCGCCAAAGTCAAAGCTTCCTCAGCGATCTTTTTTTCAACACCCGCGATTTCAAACATCACGGTCCCCGGCTTTACAGCGGCAACCCAGTACTCAGGATTTCCCTTTCCCTTACCCATCCGCGTCTCCGCGGGTTTTTTTGTATATGGAACATCGGGAAAAATCCTAATCCAGACTTTTCCGCCCCTCTTCATGTGCCGCGTCATGGCGATACGGGCCGCCTCAATCTGCCGGTTAGTAATCCACTTCGGATCCATGCAGATAAGACCATACTCCCCAAACTCAAGGCTGTTATTCCGCGTGGCATAACCTCCCAGGGTCTTCTTTACCTGACGCATCCGTTTTCTGTATTTCGTTCTTTTCGGGCTTAACATATTTTAGCTCCTCGCCTGTTCCTTTTCCCTGCTGCTTTCCCGGCGTTTACGGACAAGAACACCAGCGTCTTCCTTCTTGTCGCGGCGGTACACCTCTCCGGCAAAAACCCATACCTTAACGCCAATAGCGCCGAAAGTTGTATGCGCCTCGGTAAAGCCGTAGTCGATGTTCGCCCTCAGAGTATGAAGGGGAACACGGCCCTCACGGTATCCTTCCGTGCGGGACATTTCCGCGCCGCCCAGGCGCCCCGAAACCCGCACCTTCACACCCTGAACGCCCGCTTTCATAGCGCCATTTATAGCCATTTTCAAAGTACGGCGGAAAGACGACCTCGCCTTGAGCTGCCGCGCGATATTTTCCGCAATAAGCTGGGCATTCGTCTCAGGGCGCTTGATTTCCTTTATCTTAAGCTGAATCTTCTTGCCAGCCGCCTCCTGCAACATGGCGCCTATCTTTTCAATAGTAGCGCCCTTTGTTCCAATAATAACACCGGGACGGGCGGTATGGATAAGCAGGGTAATCCGCTGCGGATGCCTGATGATTTCAACATCGGCAATCTCAGCGCTTTTCGCTTCCGGGCAATCGGCAAGGATCTTCCGAAGACGCAAATCCTCATGCAAAGTACTCGCGTACTCCCGCGGATCAACATACCACTTCGATTTCCATGTTTTGTTTATTCCAAGCCGAATACCGTTCGGATTTACTTTCTGTCCCACCTTACGCCCCCGCCTTTACCTTTGACTTTGACTTCTCATCCACGACAACCGTTATATGGCTCATCCTTTTCAGAAGCATATCGGCGCGGCCCCTGCCCCGGAGCCACATCCGTTTCATCCGGGGGCCTTCGTTTACCAGAAGCTCCCGAATATACAGCATATCCTCATCGAGGTCTTTATTCCGGTAAAGCGCGTTCGCCGCAGCCGACTTCACAACCTTCCGCAGAAGTTTCGCCCCCTTATGGGGAAGAACATCCAGAAGCGCTACCGCGTCCGTATAGGATTTACGCCGGATATTATCCGCGACCCTGCGAACCTTTGACGGCGAAATAAGAAGGAATTTCGCTTCCGCCCTATAACCTGTTTTCTCTGCCATGGTTTTTATCCTTACTTCTTCTCAGCCTTTTTGTCGGAACCCGAATGCCCGCGAAAAATCCTCGTCGGCGCAAACTCACCCAGCTTGTGCCCAACCAGATTCTCCGTAATATATACAGGAACCCACGCCTTACCGTTATAGACGGATATGGTCATTCCTACCATCTCAGGAATAATTGTAGAGCAGCGCGAATAAGTCTTTACCATCTGCCGCGCGCCGGATTTACTCATCGCGACAATTTTGGAATAAAGACTTTTTTCAATAAACGGACCCTTTTTTATCGACCTTGACACAACGTACTCCTATTTCCTTCTCTTAACGATAAAAGAGCTGGACTGTTTTCTCTTCTTACGCGTCTTATAACCCTTCGCGGGAACACCAGTCGGAGAAACCGGATGCTGGCCGCCCTTTGTACGGCCTCCAAGGGGATGATCAACCGGGTTCATCGCCTCACCGCGGACAAAGGGGCGCTTACCCATCCAGCGGGCGCGGCCCGCCTTGCCCAGCGTCTTGTTCATATATTCGTCATTACCAACAAATCCGATTGTCGCGATACATTTCCTGAAAACCATACGCATTTCGCCCGAAGGCAGTTTCAGGGTAACGTAATTCCCCTCCTTCGCGGCAACAACGGCACCCACACCTGCGGAACGCACCATCTGCGCGCCCTTCCCCTTGGTAAGCTCCACATTGTGAACAGTCGTTCCCAGCGGAATATCTTCCAGGGGAAGGCAGTTGCCAATATTCGGGGCAACCCCCGGACCGCTTACAATCACAGCGCCTTTTTTTAAACCCTTAGGCGCCGGGATGTAACGCTTTTCTCCGTCCCTGTAAACAATTAAAGCAATAGAAGCGTTTCTGTTGGGATCATACTCCAAAGCGGCGACCTTTCCCTCGATGCCAATCTTGTCCCGCAGAAAATCAATTTTCCGCAGCTTCCGCTTGTGCCCGCCGCCCCTGCGGCGCACACTAATCCTTCCACCAGCGCCGCGCCCGGCCTTTGATGATTTACCTTTTGTAAGAGCCCTTTCCGGTTTTTTGTCATCAAGTTCTTCATAAGTCAATCCTGTTGTAAACCGAAGGCTCGGAGTTACCGGCCGAAACTTTTTAATACCCACAGACTCTCCCTCCTACGCGCCCTCAAAGACAGCGATCTTCTCGCCCTTTGCAAGCGTAACAACCGCCTTTTTCCACGATGAAGTAAAACCCGCGCGGTTTCTGTTCCGTTTAGGCTTCCTGCTTACATTAATAATGCCACAGGCAACGGGATGAACATCAAAAAGCCTGCGCACAGCCCCGCAAATCTGCATCTTGTTCGCCCGTGCATCAACCCTAAAAACGTACTTACCCGCTTCCCGCAGGACATTGCTTTTTTCCGTCAGCACCGGGGCGATGATAATATCTTCGCTTGTTCTCATCATACGGGCGCCTCCGCCTTTTTATCACTGTAAAACTCATTCAACTGCGTCGCGGCCGATTCAAGCATAAGAATACTTCTGCCATAAAAAAGATCATGCGCCCGCAAACGGTTATAGGACAAAAACCTGACCAGCGGCAGATTAGCCCCCGCCCGCTTAATCATCTGGTCGTTATCCTTCAAAACGATGACCGTCCTCTCATTACAGGAAAGCTGCTTCAAAATAGCCACAAGTTCCTTCGTTTTGCCTGAAGCAATAGAAAAATCCTCCACGATCTTCAGCCGGTCTTCTTTTGCCTTCAGACTCAGAATGGACTTCATCGCAAGCTGCTTAAGTTTTTTGGGAACAGCATACGAATAATCCCGTGGCCTCGGCCCAAAAACAACACCGCCGCCCACCCACACAGGAGACCTCCGCCGCCCCGCGCGGGCTCGGCCCGTTCCCTTCTGTTTCCAGGGCTTCCTGCTCGATCCCTTTACCTCCGCACGGGTTTTTGTACTCGCCGTACCCGTGCGGCAGTTAGCAAGCTCGTTACAAATGGCATAGTAAATAGCCCCCTCGTTTACCTCGCGGTTAAAAACCCCGTCGGCAAGAGTCAGGGTTTTCAGCTCCACACCTTGTATTGAAAAGACTTTCTTTTCCATCACAGTCCCCTACATCTCTTTCTTCCGGGAATACGTTACCACCACCATTCCGTCCTTTGACCCAGGAACAGCGCCTTTAACAAGGAGAACCTGCTTCTCTTTGTCAATCCTGACAATCTCCAGATTCTGAATCGTAACCCTTTCGCCGCCCATACGCCCCGGCATCTTCGTGTTCTTGAAAACATGCCCAGGATACGTATTCTGACCCGTTGAACCCGGAGCGCGGTGGAACTTGGAACCATGCGTCGCCCGGCCTCCTCCGAAGCCGTAACGCTTTACAACACCCTGGAATCCCTTCCCCTTGCTTTTTCCCCGGACATCAACATACCGGCAGCCCTCAAACACATCAAGACTCAGCACATCGCCGCGGACACATTCATGATCAAAATCGGCGATTTCCACCAGATATCTTTTCGGCGCGATATCGCCCTTAAACTGTCCAAGATACGGCTTTGAAATCCTGTTCTCCCTGACATCTTCCGCGCCAAGAACAACAGCGCTGTAACCGCACTTTTCTTTGGTTCGTTCAGCGACAACGGTGTTCGGCTCGACTCTGATAACCGTAACCGGCGTAAGAATCCCCTTCTCGTCGAACACCTGCGTCATTCCGACCTTCTTTCCGATAAGCCCAATCATTCTGAACCTCTACTGCTTTATCTCCACATCCACGCCCGCAGGAAGCTCAAGTTTCATAAGAGCGTCCATAACCGCCGAAGTGGGCTCGATAATATCGATAAGGCGTTTGTGCGTCCGCATCTCAAACTGTTCCCGCGACTTTTTATTCACATGGGGCGAACGCAAAACGGTAAACTTATTAACCCTGGTTGGCAACGGGATCGGGCCGGAAACCTGTGCTCCGGATTTTTGCACCGTCTGCACAATAGACTTTGCGCTCTGGTCAATCAATTCAACATCAAAGCCTCTGAGCCTTACCCGAATTCTATCCTTAGCCATCCTTCCTCCAAACAAAAAAAGAAACCCCGCGGCCCCCGCGGGGAGCCGGCAAGGGCTTTCCACACAAATTATTCGATGATTTCGATAACCTGGCCGGAAGCTACGGTATGTCCGCCCTCGCGGATAGCAAGGCGCAAACCCTTCTCCATGGCAATCGGGTGAATCAGTTCGACCGTTATCTCAGTATTATCGCCAGGCATAACCATCTTCTTGTCCTCAGCAAGCTCCACCGTCCCGGTAATATCAGTTGTCCTGAAATAGAACTGCGGCCGGTATCCCGGGAAGAAAGGCTTGTGACGCCCGCCCTCTTCCTTGGAAAGAACATAAATAGCCGCCTTGAACTTCTTAAACGGTTTAATGGAACCCGGCTTTGCGAGAACCTGCCCGCGCTCCACCTCTTTCTTGTCTATACCCCGAAGAAGAGTTCCGATATTATCACCGGCCCGCCCCTCATCAAGCAGCTTATTGAACATTTCAACGCCCGTTACAACAGTCTTCCGGGTTTCCTTAATACCGACGATTTCAACTTCCTCATTCACCTTGACAATACCGCGCTCCACACGGCCCGTAACCACCGTACCGCGCCCCGGAATGGAAAACACATCCTCAATCGGCATCAGGAAAGGCTTATCAATAGCGCGCTCGGGCAACGGAAAATATTCGTCCATAGCCTTCAGAAGATCCACAATACACTTGGTCTTCTCAGGATCGTCAGGATTCTCCATAGCAGGAAACGCCGCGCCGCGGATAATAGGAATCTCCTTTCCCGGAAAATTGTAGAAAGTCAGAAGATCCCGCATCTCCTCCTCGACAATATCGATAAGATCAGGATCGTCAACCGCGTCGGTCTTATTGATAAAAACAATCAGCGCCGGCACACCTACCTGACGGGCCAGAAGAATATGCTCCTTCGTCTGGGCCATCGGGCCATCCGTAGCCGCCACAACGATAACAGCCCCGTCCATCTGCGCCGCGCCCGTAATCATGTTCTTGATGTAGTCCGCGTGTCCCGGACAGTCAACATGCGCATAATGGCGGTTGGGAGTCTGATACTCCACATGCCGGGTATTAATAGTAATACCGCGCTCTTTTTCTTCCGGCGCGTTATCAATATCCTCGAATTTCAGAACCTTGTTACCCTCGCCATACAGCTTGTGGCAAACCATCGTAATCGCCGAAGTGAGCGTCGTCTTGCCGTGATCGACGTGTCCAATAGTACCTACGTTAATATGCGGTTTCGTCCTATCAAATTTTTCCTTGGCCATTTGCGCCTCCTTACCCTTTACCCTGTTTTAAGGCAAATATATTCGTTTTTAACCCTCCCGCGCCTTCTACGAAAACACAGGACATCCCTACAAAGCCCTCCACAACGGCGGAAAGCTTTAATTTAATAACCATCCAGGACATAACGCGGAAAACGGCTCTACGGCCGTCTGTCAGAAAGGGGGAGAGAACAACGCGCGTTAAAAAAACGCCCGCAAGATCTTGAAGAAAAAATCTCCAGAGGATCTGTTCAAGCCATCCTTTTCATCAACACCGCCTCTGGAATAACGCCGGTTCCATGAACCGGGTTTCACAGAAACCCACTACTTCAAGCCGCCGCAGCAACTTTAAGGATGATAGTGGCGTGACTATAACACAAAGCAGCAAACCAGTCAAGAGCCTGCCGCTAAATTTCCAAAAATATTTCTACAATACCAGGATTACCACCGGAAATGCGAAAAAGCCTTGTTCGCCTCCGCCATTTTGTGCGTATCCTCTTTTTTCTTAAAAGCGGTCCCCGTACTGTTACACGCGTCAAGGATCTCCGCCCCAAGTTTCTGGCTCAGGGACTTCCCGCTGCGGGACCGCGCCGCGGAAATCAGCCAGCGCATAGCCAGCGCCTCGCGCCGCGACTCGCGAATCTCCACCGGCACCTGATACGTGGCGCCGCCGACCCGCCGCGATTTTACCTCGACAACAGGCTTAACGTTTTCAAGAGCCTGAAGAAAAACATCAAGCTCCGTTTTATCCGACTTCCCCTTCAGGAAATCAATAGCGCCATACAGAATCGCCGCGCTGATAGACTTCTTGCCATCCAGCATCATACGGGTAATAAACCTGGAAACAACCAGATTATTATACCGGGAATCCGGCAGGGCCTCCCGTTTCGCAACTATTTTTCGTCTGGGCATATCTCTACCTTCCTACGCCTTCGGCTTTTTCGAACCATACTTCGAGCGGCTCTTCTTGCGGTCTTCCACCCCAAGGGTATCCTTCGTCCCGCGGATAATATGGTAACGCACACCAGGCAGGTCCTTCACACGTCCCCCCCGGATAAGCACAACAGAATGCTCCTGCAAATTATGCCCGATACCCGGAATATACGCCGTTACTTCCATACCATTCGTTAAACGCACACGCGCCACCTTCCGCAAAGCCGAATTCGGCTTTTTCGGAGTTATCGTCATAACCCTTGTACACACCCCGCGCTTCTGCGGGCAATTCATCAGCGCCGGCGATTTGGTCTTTGAATGCGAACTCTGCCGGCCTGTACGGATCAACTGATTGATCGTTGGCATATTCTGTAAACAATCTCCTCAAAAAGCAATTAAGTAATGAAGGAGCATACCCAGGCGCGCGAAAATTGTCAAGAGGGTTTACGCGGTTTTTTAAAAGAATTTGGGCGCCTTTCCGCCGTCCCTTAAGGACGGCGGAAACCGGGCTCTGCGGGGGTTCCGCCGCGCGGGACGCGCGGCCGCTCCGCGCCCCTCCGATCCCTGGCGCGGCCTGAAACCTGCCCCACGGAATTTTTTAACCGCGAAGTCGAAACAAGGAAGAGAATTACGGGCGTTACTTATACGCACGGAATTGCCACCGGCAATTCCGTGCCCCTCATTCCAGACCGCCCACCACGCAGTAGCGGTGGTGGCGGACAGCAAAATTGTGTACACGATTCCGCCTCGTATTCCCCCGTACAGGATTGCCTGAAACCCGAGAGCCGCGTACGGAGCAAACCCGTTTCAGTTCACAGCGCGCGCTGTTCTATTGCATATACCGCTTGATAGTTTTTACTTTTGTATGCTATATATTGATATAGCTTGGTAAAAGGGAGGGAGTGGTAAACACTCGTACTGTGTCGAATTATAACGAAGGGGAAAAAGGCGTCAGGCACAAAATTCCCCGGAACGGAAGGAAACAAGGCGAAAGGCCGCTAAAATGCCCGTACCGCGCGGACGCGGTATGCCCTGCGTGTATCCTCGTGTCCGTACTGCCGGCCGTCCGCGAAATTCTGGTCCCAGGCCTCATAGTCATTGTTCGCCGCGGATGAGGACCAGTACCAGAGGTCCTGAAAATTCCCCAGCCCCTTCTGTTTCAGATTCCTGTACATTAAATCAAGTTCGTCCCTGCTTGGCAGGAACCAGTCAGCGGATCCCCCCGCACGGTACCCCGCACAGGCCGGCGCCGCCGCAGCAGCGCGATTTCCGAAAGTAGCGGCAATTCTTTCCGTATTAAATTTTCCCTCTCCCAGCCCTGTTCTGAGTCCAGTTACCTTCGTGCCAGCAATGAAGGTGTACCCACTCCACATGAACTCTTCGTCCAGATCCTTTGGCGCGGCTTCCAGATACCGCCAGTCGCCCGAAAAATCCCCGCTGTCATAAAAAACTATCCCTCCCGCCGGGCCGGTGTCCCCTAGCTGATAGATACCGAAATCCCTCCCCTGGAAACCCGGTACGGCGGACGAGGCGTCCCAGAACGCCGCGGTTTCAAGCCATTCGCTCTCCGGGTACCAGCGGCCAATCATGCACACATAGACTCCCGCGTTCCTGCCCAAGGATTCGTATAGCGCCCTGAAGCCATAGTCAAACGCGTTTTCGCCAATATCCACATCAGCGCCGATTGTCAGGCGTGTAATCCGGTTCCCGGCAAAGGCCCGATCCCCCACCGCGCCTGTATACGGGGGAAGGACGATCTCCCGCAGGCTGTTGCCGCTGAA
>JAISAF010000324.1 GCA_031266855.1 Spirochaetales bacterium | reverse complement strand
CAGCTAATTGCCTTTGGCAAGTGGCTGCCCCCGGAATTGCCTCACGGCAATTCCGGGGCCTTTGTTTGTGCTGCCGCCGCTGCATGGGCTGGCCGCGAATTCGCGGCCAGCCCATGCCGCCCCGCTGGTGCGCGCGCAAGGGATTGCAGCGGAAAGCCCACAGGATTTGCATTGGCAAATCCGAGGACTTGCAGCGGAAAGCCCGGTTTGCGGCGTTAGCCGCAAATGCGCCCGAATTCTGATAGTGAGGTGAAATTATAAAAATGTTGAACAGGTTCTTACTGATAAAAAGCGCGCTTTTATTTCTTTTCGTTTTTTTCAGTCTGGCGCGGCCGGACGCCGATGAAGGGGTCTCCCGCGCCGGGCGCTATGTCGCCGACGGGGAAGTGGCGGGGCTGTTTGCCGAGGAGGACGGAACCATGTTCTGCGTCTCCGGGGGGGCATCCATCCTGCGCATTGGGAAAAACATGGAAACAATATGGAACCGCCCTTTAAGCGGGAAGCCCGTCCTGATATCCCGGCGGCGGGACGGCATAATCCTTGTGGCGGGCGAAGGAGGCAGGGCGGAGGGCTATAATATTCTGGGCGAGCGGGTTATAGAGTTTTCCCTGCCCTGGAGAAAGAGCGGTCAGGAAGAAAAACCCGCGTCTCCGCTTCCCGCGTTAGGCGAAACGGCTGAAGGCTGGATCTACTTCTGTGCACCGGATGGGAATTTCACGGTTTTCAGCCTGAAAGGAGTGCCCCTTGCCCGGTGGAAAACTTCCAGTCCTCCTGTCTGCGCGCCGGTTCTGTTTCAGGAGAAAATTGTCCTCGCGCTGGAAGACGGAAGCGTCGCCTCCTATACTCCTTCGGGCCGGCCGGCCTGGGATATTCCCTCCGGCGCTCCTGTCTCGCGGCTTCTGGTAAACCGCTTTACCGGCGGCCTTCTGGTAAGCCGCGGGGATGGAGGCTTTGAGGTCTATACCGCCGGCCCTGCCGCCGAAGCCGTCCAAACCGCTGAAGCTCCTGAAACGGCCGGCCCCTCACAGGCATCCCAGGCATCCGAAAACCCCGCCGAAATACGGCTTCTTAAAAAACTGTCCCTGCCATTTGAAGCCGCTTATATCCTGCCCCTGTCCTCCGGCGCTTTTGTTTTTGTTGGAACCAGCGGCAGGGTCATCACCATCACAGCCGACGGGCTTCCCCAGGAGGATTTTTTTCTGAAAGACGGCGCTCCCTCAGAAGCTGCCACAGACGGGGAAGGGACGCTCTTCTTTACCGAAACGCGGGGAAGACTGTCTTCCTATTCCCTTGCGGGTTCTCCCCTGTGGACAACGAACCTTACAGGAAAACCCGGCCCTCCCGTCCTCTCCCCTTCCTCGCGGTATCTGGCGGTAGGCGCTCAGGACTGGGTTGTCCAGCGTTTTGAGTTTGTCCAGTACGGCAGAACCGCCGCCGCCCGCCCCGCGCCGCCCCCAGCCGCTGATCCCTTAAAAATGACGCCAGCCCAATCGCTTTACCGCGGCGAGTATGATTTTATTTATCTTATGGATCGCGCCCTGTCCAGCGCGGCGGAAAGAAAAAACGAATGTCTGCGCGTTATCGGCGGGCGCCTGGAAAAAGGCCTTGGCCGCTCCCTTGACTACATATCCGAAGTCCTGCGCTGCCTGGCAGCCGAACCCTATATCCGGCAGAACGCGAAAAACTACCCCGACATACAAAGCCGGGCGCTGAACCTCCTGGGACAAATCCAGGACCAGAGATGCGCGGATTTTCTATCCTCGTTTCTGACCCAGGAAAAAGACAGCATGCTCCTTCGCGCCACCCTCGCCGCTATGGGAGCGCAGCGCAGCGACCCCGATGAAATCCTTCGCAGGGGAATCTACAATTTTACCCTCTCTCTCCGGCAGGACGCTCCCGATACCCGCCTCCATACCGCCGCCGTCGACGCCCTCGAAGCGCTCTCGCTGTATCACGGCAGCCTCGGCTCCTACGGCAGAGCGGCCCTCATGCGGCTCCACGAAAACTCTCCCGCAGCCACGCGCCGCCGCATTCAAACCCTTCTGACAACACGCCCCTAAGATCCTGTTCAAAAATTTGTAATTCAGAATTTGAGCGCATTTTTGGCGCTCCGCGCCAAAAACCGGGCTTTCCGCTTCAATTCCTCGGTCTTGCTCTCGCAAGCCCTCCGGGATTTCCGCTACAATGCGCCCGAAGATGGTCGCTTTCCGATAGGTATGGATTGTAGTGGGCGCTATCGCGCCCCTGGAATCCCTTGCGCACCCAGGGGCCGCGGCATTTACCATCACTATACAGAATAATGCTGCGCATAACACAAAAAATTCGTTAGGCGTAAATGGTTAGTCTAAAAATTGCGACTGACGTGTTATACGCACGTACATAATTGCCTGTGGCAATTATGTACGCGGCATGGTTCTCAAGCTGCCGTTCGCCGTGCGCGCGCAAAGGATTGCGCCCGCGCGGAAAGCACTTGACCAGAGGCAGTCTTACCCATTAAATTTTCCGTATGTCCCTTGTCGCCATAACCGGCTGTTTCTCCTACCAGAGCGAGGAAGTCCTCGGCTGCGTCCGCAGGGGCATCGGGCTTCTGGGCGGGCCAGGGGCCTTTGTTTCCCCAGGCGAAAAAATCCTCCTCAAGCCCAATATGCTCGCCGCCCGCGCCCCCGAACTCGCGGTAACAACCCATCCGCAGGTTTTTGCCGCGGTGGCGGCGGTTTTTCAGGAAGCGGGAGCCGTCCTTTCCTACGCGGATTCCCCGGGTTACGACAGCTTCGCGCACGCCGCCCGCAAAACGGGTATCGCTGAAGCGGCGCAAAGGCTGGGCGTCAGCGAAGCGGACTTTACAAACAGCATCCCCGCCACACTGAGCGGCGCGGATGGCGAAACCCTGCGCTTCCCCATAGCCAAAGGCGTATTCGACGCGGACGGCCTCATCAGCCTGAGCAAAATGAAAACTCACGGCATGACGCGCGTCACCGGGGCCGTCAAAAACCAGCTCGGCTGCGTTGTGGGCTTTGAGAAAGCCCGTCTCCATTTCCGCAATCCCACCCCGCGGAAGTTCTGCGCCTGTCTTGCCGCCATTACGAAAATCGTCTCTCCCCGCCTCTACATCATGGACGGCATTCTCGCTATGGAAGGCGAAGGCCCTTCCGGCGGCAGTCCGGTTCCCATGAACGTACTGCTTTTCTCCCGTGATCCTGTGGCCCTGGATTGTATCTTCTGTAAACTTATCGGCCTGCCGCCGCACTGCGTTCCCACTATAGCCGAAGGCGCCGCGCTGGGCCTGGGCACTCAGGACGAGGCGGCCATTACCCTTGCCGGAGACAATATCGAAGACTTCATAAAACCGGATTTTGACGTTGTGCGCCGGCCGCCAGGCGGGGAGGCGATCCTCTTCCGCCCGCTACGGCCTTTCCGCAACCTTATAATTCCGCGGCCTGTTATACACAGCGGGAAATGCAAAAAATGCGGCGTCTGCGTCGAAGCCTGCCCGGCGGAGCCGGAAAAAGCCCTGCGGTTTCAAAGCCGCGGGAGGCCCCCGCGCTATAACTACTCCCTCTGCATCCGCTGCTACTGCTGCCAGGAAATGTGCCCGCACAGGGCCATCAGCGTCCGCACCCCGTTTGCGGGCCGCGTCCTTGCGCGCCTCGCGGGGAAACACT
>JAISAF010000303.1 GCA_031266855.1 Spirochaetales bacterium | reverse complement strand
AAAAAAATGGCGGCGAAAATGAACAGGGAAAACATGTCAAGCCAGGCGGTGGGCGGAGCGGTTGGGCATAACCCCATATCCATTATTATCCCCTGTCACCGGGTTGTGGGCGCAAATGGCAGCCTGACGGGTTATGCCGGGGGTATTGATAAAAAAGTAAAATTACTTAAATTAGAGGGCGCCGATATGTCGTCTTTGTTTGTACCTAAAAAGGGGACGGCGCTGTAAAATAAATATACTGAAAAATAACAGGAGGCCGATGTTAATGATGAAAGTGTTTTCAACCTATTACGATAAAGTACCCGAACTGGATAAAAGCTCATATACCTTTGTGCGCGTTTCCCGTGCCGAGCCGCCTGAATGGTTTTCGAAAACCATAGGCGGGTATGTGGATTTATCTGATACATTTGGGCCAACTAAAGCAATGCTTGAAGAATGTCATCCCACAAAAGATTGGAGAACGTTCAAGCCACGATATAAGAATGAAATATTGGGCGCATTAGACAAAGCGGCGACACTTGGGCTACTGAATAAAATCTATTCAGAACACAGCAATCGCCCCCTGCTCTTAGTTTGTTACGAAGCGCCTCCCGAAAACTGTCACCGTCATTTAATTGGCAATTTCTTAAACATTGATGTCCAAGAAATATAACATAGCAAAACGCTTAGGCAGTGAGAAAAAAGGGAGTTAATATGATTTCACAAAAACAAAAAGAAAAGGCCCGTGTGTTTTCAGATATGCACAAGGAAAACAAAATGTTCGTGCTGCCTAACGCCTGGAGTGCTGGCAGCGCGTATGTGTTTGAAAAACAGGGCTTTAAGGCCGTGGCGACTTCAAGCGCGGGGATAGCATATAACCTGGGTTATCCTGACGGGGAAGATATATCTTTTAGCGATCTTTTATGGATTGTGGAAAAGATTGTAAGCCGTGCAGGCATCCCGCTTTCAGTGGATTTTGAACGCGGCTATGGTGAAACAGGCGGGGAAGTTAAAGAAAACGCGCGTAAATTACTTTTTGCCGGAGCCGTTGGATTTAATATTGAAGACGGGCTGCCTAATGGGAAGTTAAGCCCTCTGGATAAACAGATTGAAAAAATTAAGGCTCTTTCAGAACTTAAACGCGAATTAGATATTGATTTTGTTATCAATGCGCGTACTTGCGCGTATTGGCTTAATGTAGGGAATGACGAGGAAAAATTGCAAATAGCGTATGAGCGCGGCAATGCTTTTGTGGAAGCGGGGGCGGATTGTGTATTTATTCCCGGGGCGATAGACGAAATAACCGTTTCAAAACTCGTCAAAGGGATAAACGCGCCAATCAATATTATCCTGAATGGCATATTTAACGATTTTGATCGGCTTGAAAAACTTGGGGTACGCAGATTAAGTGCGGGTTCCGGCCCTGTTAGGTTTGTGTACAGCAGGATAATAGATTTCGCCAATAACCTGTATAATGGCAATGCCGCTGAATTGTTGAATAACGGTTTTACTTACGCAAAGGCGAATG
The DNA here is from genome assembly GCA_031266855.1 of Spirochaetales bacterium. Classification (GTDB taxonomy): domain Bacteria; phylum Spirochaetota; class Spirochaetia; order DTKZ01; family DTKZ01; genus JAISAF01. Next base: position 2,855 of record JAISAF010000303.1, on the reverse strand, counting down.
ACTACTTTGACAAAATATCTGGAAAATAAATTGTGAAGACCGTCATGAATCATAAAAACTTTACCGATATACGGAAAATAATTTACCGCGCAGGCACGGAATTTTGAAACCAAAAGTTTGAATTTCTTAAAAGCAGAAATATCCTGATTTTTCCAGTTCGCTTTTACGGCATGGTTAGCCGCTGGGAGGCGACAGCCAGTGTGATACAGGCGCGCACCGCGCTATGCTTCGTGATTGGTGACAGGCGCACACGATTTTGCCTCGGCAAAATCGTGTGGCCTGGTTATTATATTATAATTGAACCGGCTTTCTCCGATAAGTTGATACTTATTTATTTTTATTTCGCCATTAGAAGATAATTTATTAAAACATTTGTATATGGCGTAAAATTATTTATTTTTTCAAATTTCATGTTTTCCCATTTGAAATTTTTCCAGAAGTTATCTAATTCTTCCTGTGCGGGAAGATTGCCTGTAAACCGCCTGAATGCAGTTGCCATACATTATCCTTTACTTTCAGTATCATTTCTTATTTGACTTCCGCGACTTAGCGGTTAGATTTCTTTCTGGTTGCCGCTGCGCCAGGGATAGGAGCGGAAAGCCCACAGGATTTGCATAGGCAAATCCGAGGACTTGGAGCGGATAGCCCGGCCCCGGCGCGGAGCGCCGGGGAGGCGCTCAAATACATGAGGATAAAAAATTCCTTTATACTTATGTTGTTGACAGGCCGGGGAATATTAGATAAAATCTATTTTTATTATAGGATTTATGGGGGTGTGTTATGATAAAGCCAGCCGGGTCCTGGGTCGCGATGCCGACCCCGTTTTCCACGGATAATAAAATTGATTTTGGCGCGTTCCGGCTTCTTATTGACAGGCAGATTCAGTATGGGACATCGTATTTGTTTGTTCTTGGTTCGGCGGGGGAGACGACCTTACTTTCTATCGAAGAGAAAAAAGATATTATTCGTCAGGTTATTAAAATGACAAAGGGGCGTATTCCTGTTTTTTTTGGCTGCGCCGCGCCGACAACCGAGGGAAGCGTTGAGCTTGCGCGTTTCTGTGAATCAGAGGGCGCGGATGGCGTGGTGTTTACTGTGCCGCCTTATGTCCTTGTTCCTCAGGATTCGGCGTTTGCGCATTTGGATACCTGTATGTCGGCGGTTAGTATTGCCTGTGGAATCTATAACAATCCTTCGCGGCTTGGTGTCCACGTTGATCCGGAAACGATTCTGAAACTGGTGGAACGGCATCAAAATTTTGTAGCGGACAAGGAAGCTATGCCGCATGTGAGCCAGCTTGTCGATGTTAAGCGGCTGTGCGGCGACAGGCTGAATATTCTGTGCTGCGATTTTCCTAAATATTCGATAGTTATTCCGACGCTTGCGCTTAACGGCAACGGAACCGCGAATATCGGTGGTAATATTATACCCGAAGAGGCGGCGCGTTATTCCCGGCCCTGGACTGATATGAATATTATACGGGAATGCCGTGTGGAATATTTTAAATGGGTTCCTCTGTTGCGGGAGCTGTACAGGCTGTCGAATCCCATTGTTATAAAGGCCGCGCTTAACATTCTGGGTCTGCCTGGCGGCAGTCTGCGTAAGCCGTATCAGGATTACACCGGTGCTCATTATGAGGGGCTAAAGACCATGCTGCATGAGATGGGCGTTGTGGAAAAATACGGCGTTCGATAGCAGTAGTTGTTGTAGTAACGTATGGGAAAAAAACTGCTTGTCATCGGCGGTACGGCAGCGGGTTTAAGCGCCGCTTCAAAGGCGAAGAGAACCCGGCCTGATCTGGATGTTCTTGTTTTTGAAAAGACCGGATATGTAAGTTACGGTTCCTGCGGGCTGCCGTATTTTATTGGCGGGCTAATCAGGAAACCGGAAGACCTTGTTTCGCTGACAGTGGAAGAACTGCGCGGCGGGCGGGACATCCGCGCGCTTACCCGTCACGAGGTTACAAAAATCGACCGGGAGCGGAAGCAGCTTGAGGTTGTCAGTCTGGAAAGCGGCGGGAAGTTTGCCTGCGGCTACGACTATCTGGTTATTGCCACCGGCGCGCTTCCTATAATGCCGGATATTCCTGGCGCCGGGGCGGAGAATGTTTTTACTTTGCGCTGTGTGGAAGACGGTATCCGTATCCGAAGCGCGGTGGAAGGGGGCGCGAAAAACGCGGTCATTGTCGGGGCCGGGCCTATCGGCCTTGAACTCGCGGAGCAGCTTTGTCTGGCTGGTCTTCACACCGCGGTGATTGAGCTTCAGCCCCGGCTGCTGCCGTTTCTGCCTCCGGGCTGCGCGGGCAAGGTGGAGGAGCTTCTGGCGAAAAAGGGTATTCTTTTACGGCTGGGAGCGGTGGTCGAGGAAATTTCCGCTTCCGGCAGAAAAGCCCGCTGGCTGCGTCTGCGCGGGGGCGAGGAGCTTCCGGCGGACTTTATTGTACTGAGTACGGGCGTTAGGCCAAATACGGCTTTGGCGGAGGACTGCGGGCTTTCCCTGGGGATCAAAGGCGCGATTTCCGTGGACGCGGCGATGCGCACAGGCGACAGTTCCATCTGGGCCTGCGGCGACTGCGTGCAGAGCGTTAGCCGCATCAGCGGGAAGCCGGTTTACGCTCCCCTGGGTACAAACGCCAATAAACAGGGCCGCGTGGCCGGAGCCAATATCGCCGGGGAAAAGGCGCGCTTTGAAGGCGTCCTGCCGTCCCAGGTTTTCAAATTTTTTGATCTCTTTGCCGTGTCTACGGGAATGACTCTGGAGGCGGCCCGGTCTTCCGGTTTCGATGCCGCGGAAACTTCCATTATCAAGCAGGACAAGGCAAACTACTATCCCGGCGGCATTGACACCACGCTGAA
>JAISAF010000274.1 GCA_031266855.1 Spirochaetales bacterium | reverse complement strand
AGTTTTGTCAATCATACTACAAGGCAGCGCCTGTAATTTCCCGGATTTTATAGTGCGCATTTTTTTGCCCGCGCCCGGGCAAAAAAAACGGGCTTTCCGCTTCAAGTCCTCGGAAGCGCCGATGCGCTTCCTGTGGGCTTTCCGCTGCAATGCGCCCGAAGACGGTCGCTTTCCGATAGGTATGGATTGTAGTGGGCGCTATCGCGCCCCCGGAATCCCCTGCGCGGTGGCGGCTCCGAATAAGGCCGCGGAATTGCCATGCGGTAATTATGCGCGTAAAACCAGGCGGGCGCGATTTTGCGGCCAGCCTCCTGCCCTGAGAGTTTTCCAAATCAGAAACACGCTGTCCTGAGTGCGTTTTCCGGGGTATGCGATTTTTCGGGTATGGCCTTCTTAGCCGCTGGGCGGCGCGAGGGATTGGAGGGATGCGAAGCAGCCACAGCGCGGGGCGCTGGGGCCGGAGCGATTAGCGGAGTCCCGGAAAGCCCGGTTCCCGGCGCGAAGCGCCGGGAACGCGCCCAAAAGGGAATCGGTATTTATACTTCCCGCAGCTCGCCGACTTCGCCGTCGGGGCCGCGAAAGTACACGACCCATACAGTTGGGCGGAACTCCACTGGCTCGCCCAGAAACGCAACGCCTTTTTCCCGAAGGCGGCGGTAATCCTCCCGCACGTCAGACGAGGCGAAGCCTACATGGATAAGGCCGATGTCCGCCTGTTTGTGACCGGCCGGAAGGGGCTTGCCCCGGGGATCAAGATATTCGAAAAGTTCAAGCATCGCTTCCCCTTTGCGCAGGTGGGCAATCCGGGCCCTGCTGCCGGGGATGCCGTTTACTTTTCCCAAATCACGTTCCGGCGCGGGTTCAAGAATGCGCTCCACCTCCAGGCCCAGAAGCCCGCTGTAAAATTCAATCGATTTTTCCAGATTTGAAACACTTAAACCTGTGTGATCTATCTTTTTTATCATATTCTGCCCCCTTTCATTTACACCGCCTTTATCATAATTCTGTTCAGGCGTTTTACAAAAGCCGCGGGATCCTTGATCTCCACGCCCTCAACCAGCAGTGCCTGTTCCAGAAGAAGGAAACTGATATCCTCGATAAAAGATTCATCGTTCATATTTTTAAGTTTGTCAACGATCTGGTGATCAGGATTGATTTCCAGGATGGGTTTTATTTCCGGCATTTCCTTCTGGCCCATAGCTTTCAACATCGCGGCCATCTTGAAGGTAGGATCGCTTTGATCGGTAACAATACAGGAAGGCGATTCGGCAAGCCGCAGCGAAACTTTCACATCCTTTACCCTGTCGCCCAGAACCTTTTTGATTTTTTTAATAACGCCGCTTATATCCTTGTCTTTTTCCTTTTCTTTTTTGTCCTTTTCCAGATCCTCGCCGGCATCGCTGCGGTTTACCCCTTTGAGTTCCACATCCTTGTACTTGTCTACCGAGGGAATAACAATTTCGTCGATTTCATCATCCATGATAAGGACTTCGATGTCTTTTTTCGTATATGCTTCCAGAAGCGGGGAGCTGCGCAGTTTCGCCTCGTTATCGCCGGTAATAAAATAAATCGCCTTCTGATCCGCAAGCATTCGCTGTTTGTATTCTTCCAGGCTGGTATACCCTTCCACCCTGGTAGACTTGAAGCGTACCAGTTCCAGAAGAACGTCCCTGTTGGCATAATCGGAGTACAGGCCCTCTTTCAGAGGCCGGTTAAACTCGCTTACCAGAGCCGTGTATTTTTCCTTGTCTTCAAGGGCGATTCGCTGGAATTCTCCCAGAACCTTTTTTACCGAAGCGCTGCGGATGCTGGACAGGACCTGATTCTGCTGGAGGATTTCACGGCTGACGTTAAGCGGAAGATCCTCGGAATCAATGACGCCCCGCAGAAAACGCAGGTAAGAGGGCATAAGCTCCTTGTCGTCATCGGTAATAAAAACCCGCTTTACATAGAGTTTGACGCCGGGTTTGTAATCCACATTGTAGAGGTCAAACGGCGCGTGTTTGGGAACAAAAAAGAGCGTTGTGTATTCCATCGTTCCTTCGGCCCGTGTATGAATATAGAAAAGCGGATCATCGGAATCGTGGGAAATTGTTTTATAAAATTCGCTGTAGTCTTCGTCCTTGAGTTCGCTCTTGGGCCGTTTCCACAGGGCGGAGGCCGTATTGACCTGTTCGGTCACAGGCACGGATGCCTTCTCCTTGCCCTTGTCGTCGTATTCTTTCTTTTCATAGCTGAGGAATATGGGAAAAGCAATGTGGTTTGAATACTTTTTGATAAGGCTTTCGATGCGCCACTGCGAAGCAAACTCTTTGCCTTCATCGTTGAGAAAAAGCGTTACCGTTGTTCCATGTTCGGCTTTTTCGGCCTTCGCGATGTCGAAATCCCCCTTGCCATCGCTGGTCCACAGCCATGCGGTATCTTCCCCTGCCTTGCGGGTCAGAACCTCCACCTTATCGGCTGCCATGAACGAGCTGTAGAATCCCACACCAAACTGGCCGATAAGGTTTGAATCCTTTTTCGCGTCGCCGGAAAGTTTTCCCAGGAAAGACTTTGTTCCTGAACGGGCAATAGTTCCCAGGTGATTCACCAAATCTTCCTCGTTCATGCCGATCCCGGTATCGGAAACAGACAGGGTTTTCGAATCCTTCCCGTCAAAACTGATACTGATGCGGGGATCGAATTTCAGGTTTTTCATTACCTCATCGGTCAGCGTAAGGTATTTCAGCTTGTCCAAAGCGTCGGAGGCGTTGGACACAATTTCCCGCAGGAAAATTTCCTTGTGGGAATACAGCGAATGAATGATAAGGTGCAGAAGCTGGGTAACCTCGGTTTGAAACTGATGTTTTGCCATGTCAATACTCCCTTTTTTGTATTAAACTAAACTGCTAAAGGCGGGAGAGCCGGAAAGTTCTCCGCGGCCGCAGTCCTGTAGGATATGCCGCAGACAGCGGCGCATCCCATTATTTTCATATCCGAATTTACGTCGAAGTTTATATCAAAACTGTTCACAAACGCAAGGTTACGAACAGCCCTGTCTATCGCGTTTGATTCCGGCAAGCGGGTTTAATACCCCGCCCCCTGGGGCGGTTCTTAATTCTGCCGCATTGCTGGATGACGCTGGTATTAAACCCGCGATACAATCCATACCTATC
>JAISAF010000270.1 GCA_031266855.1 Spirochaetales bacterium | reverse complement strand
TCCACACGGGTCGGCAACGGCCCCTTCCCCAGCGAATTCGGCGATGCGGAAGACGAACTCTGCCGCTTCGTCCGCGAGACAGGCCGCGAGTACGGAGTAACGACAGGCCGCCCGCGCCGCTGCGGTTACCTTGACCTTGTAGCGCTCCGTTACGCCTGCCGCTGCAACTCGATAGACTCGCTGGTCATGACGCATCTTGACGTATACGACAGTCTTGGCGAGATAAAGGTCTGCACGGGCTACGATACGGGCGGCAGGGTTACGGAAGACTTTCCCGCCTCGATTCCGGCGCTAAACGGGGCGCGTCCCGTCCTAAAGTCCTTCACAGGCTGGAAAACCGACATTTCAGCCCTTTCAACTTTCGACAGGCTGCCCTCGCAGGCACGGGACTACATCGCCTTTATCGAGGATTTATGCCAGACACCCGTTGACATAGTGTCCGTAGGCTGTGGCCGCAGCCAAACGCTGGTCCGTTCCCGGTAGTCAAGTCCTGAAACAGGTTGCCATAAAGCGTCCGGCGGCCCATGCAGGCGATTAAGGCGGAAAACTCAGGTTTTGAGGAGCAAAAATGCGCTCAAATTCCTAAAAATCTCCTAAAACCTCCACATATATGCTTTTTTCTGCGGACATACGGTAAAGCGACAGCTATGTTACAAACCGGCTTTCTGAACGGTTTACAAATTTTTACAAATCCTTTACAGGCAGAAAAAAAGAATATAGAATAGTCATATTATGGACTCAAAACCGCAGGCCATCTACCATGACCTTATAAGCCGTATCACCAAGGGCGACCTGTGCGGTAAAACAACGCTGCCGACCGAGGCGATTTTGGCAAAACACTACGGCTGCTCCCGTCCCACCCTGCGTAAAGCGATCGGAGAATTGAAGCGGGCGGGGATTATCAACACCGTCAGGGGTTCCGGCGCATACATCACCGCTCCGTCCCAGTCCGTTCCGGCGGCAGGCGGCGGCAATCTTTTTGCCGTCATTTTTCCCAATTTGGGGCCCGGTCATTTTTCCGACCCCTTGTGCAGCCTGCTTGCCCGGTACACCTCGGCTCGAGGCGATTCCCTTGTGTGGGGCGGCTATATCTCGCCAAAATCGGATATGCTAAAGCTGGATATTCAGCGGATATGCGAACAGTATATAACGCGAAAAATCGCGGGGCTGTTCTTTTCGCCATTTGAATACAACAGTAAAGCGGACCAGGTTAACCGCGAAGTCGCCGCCATTATTTCCCGCGCCAACATTCCCCTTGTTCTGATCGATTCGGATATACAGGCATACCCCGCGCCCAACAATTTTGACCTCGTTTCGATGGATCACATACAGGCTTCGTATATTTTGACGGAACATATTATCGGGCAGAACTTCCGGCGCATTTTTTTCTTTGCGCCGCCCAATTCCCGCCATACGATAAAGCTGCGCTTTATGGGTTATAACGCCGCCCTTGTCGATCACGGTTTCGCGCCGGAAGGTCTTATCGTGTGCGATACGGACGATACCGGCGCCTTTTCCCGCTTTATTAATGAAAAAAAGCCGGACGCGATCATCTGTTCCAACGACATTACCGCCGCCGGCACCATCAACTCGCTGGAAAAGCTGGGCCTGCGGGTTCCGGGCGACATCGCGGTGGCTGGCTTCGACTATCTGAGCAAAGCGGTTCCCTTTGTGCGCCCCATCACCAGCATCGAACAGCCTCTGGACGCGATAGCCAAAACCGCCCTGTCCCTTATGCTTGGCCGCATCGAGGATCCCCGAAAATCCCCCTCCCGCATCGTCTTTCCCGGAAAGCTCTTTCCCGAAATCACAACCTCGTGTTTAAAGAATATCGAATGAGGGAGAGCTGCCATGCATCTTTTAAACATTGCGGTAAAAGCTGGTTCAACGCGCAAGCGCGTTGAGACCGAACTCTAGACCGCTCTTGTAATAAATTATATCATGGGCATGGAACAAAAATCATTCTTGGTGTCGATTTTTTGACCATATATTCCTGCGGGATTAACGGTTTTAATTGCGTGTATTGCAAGGAGGCACTGTATGAAACGGAAAATTATATTGGGCATTGTATGCGGTATGGCGGCGATAAACGGCTTTGCCGCGGATGAAGCTATTTTTACCTGCCGTGTCGGAGACTTTACCGTACACCTGTTGGTAGAAAATCAGGGGCAGGGGAACCCGTCCATCCTGTTAGGCGCCTCTAAAGACGCCCTTAACCGGTATATCCCCGGCGGGACGTACCGCTCCGAGGTCAATACCGTGCTTGTCCGCGGCCCGGACAGGACACTCTTGATAGACACCGGATTCGGCGGCAGAATATTCGATCATCTGAAAACCTTGGGCGTCGATCCTGGTCAGGTGGATGCCGTGCTTCTTACCCACATGCACGGGGATCATATCGGGGGGCTGCAAAAAGGGGGGAATGCCATGTTTCCGCGAGCTTCCGTATACCTGGCCCAGCAGGAAAAAGCCTATTGGACCGAAACCGCTGCCAATCATGGGGCGGTCGCGGCTCTTGCCCCTTATGGTTCCAGGGTTCATACCTTCCTGCCCAAAGCTATCGGGGCTGGCGAGGAACTGTTTCCCGGGGTTCGGGCTATTGCCGCCTTTGGTCACACACCCGGCCATACAATTTATCAAATTGAATCCAACGGGCAAAAATTGCTTGTCTGGGGAGATCTAATGCATGTCGAGGATATTCAATTCCCGCTTCCCGCTGTTTCTGTAAGCTACGATACGGATCCCCAAGCAGCCGGAATCGTACGAAAACAAATTCTGGACTATGCCGCTCAAAACCGCATCCCTATCGCGGGTATGCACCTTCGCTATCCCGCCGCAGGCGGCGTTACCGCTGACGGCGCGGGCTATCGGTTTAGCCCTCTCAATTAAACCGCTGACAGCCATCTGAGCGGACAGGACAAATGACACAGCAGGGGGATAAAAAAATCCCATAAGGCTCAGGCTTAATGCGAATAGCAAAAAACGCATAAGGAGCGCCAAACAGGATGCGGGAATGATAACCCGGACGGGGTCAAAAAAGGAAGCCGCGTATGCCAGACGCCCTTTTCGGACCCGAAGGCGCGGAGTAAAGAAACGTTATCTTAGTCTGTTTCAACCCGCTGGCGGGCGCTGGCGGGTTGAAAAGGAGGGAGGGGCGGGGTAGCATGGAAACATGAAAAGCGACGCGGTAAAGAAGGGACTGGCCAGAGCGCCACACCGCTCATTGTTCAGGGCGCTGGGGTTTATTGACGAGGAGTTTGAGCGTCCCCTGGTGGGGATAGCGCATAGCGAGAGCGATATTGTGCCCGGACACGTACATCTGGGGAACATAGCGAAGGCCGTGGCGGACGGGGTGCGGATGGCCGGCGGCGTACCGGTGCGATTTCCCGTCATCGGGGTGTGCGACGGGATAGCGATGGGACACGAGGGGATGCGCTATTCGCTGGTAACGCGGGAACTGATAGCCGACT
>JAISAF010000244.1 GCA_031266855.1 Spirochaetales bacterium | reverse complement strand
CCCCCCCCCCCCCCCCCCCCCCCCCCCCCCCCCCCCCCCCCCCCCCCCCCCCAAAACCCCACCACAAACGGCGTTAGGCGCATGTTATGCGCAATATTCGTACAGCGGGAAAATTGTTTGTTACTTTTTAATATCGTTTGCGTGTTCACCGCACCCTCCTTTTTGATAAGCTGTGTTAATATATAGCACACAAAAGTGAAAATTGTCAAGCAGTATACGAAATAAAACCGGCAACAACGCTAGGGTCTGCCGGATTTACTTCCGCGCGTTTTTACAGACGATAGGCGCCTTTTTACGATGGACTCCTGGTTTCATCTTTGCTGAACCTTCGGAAAAATTCAAAAATTTAAAGTTTTTTCAAAATTTTTTCCGCTTCTTTCAATCAAACCTTATTTTTTTCTGTAATAGTATTATGTGGAGAAATATTTCTTTTTCGCTCTGGGAGGGGGGGGTAATTGATTCTCCGGTACAGTATGGAGTACATTTTTGAGGAGGGATTTTTATGACGGAACCAACACCAGGTGAAGGCCTGACTTTTGAGAAAGTCTGGGTCATGTTTCAGGAAATCGGGCGGCAAATCAAAGAAAACGACAGGCTCATGCGGGAACGCATGGAAGAAATCGACAGGCGTTTGAAAGAAAGCCAGGCGGAAACCGGGCGGCAAATGAAAGAAATCGACAGGCGTCTAAAACAAAGTATAGCGGAAACTGAACGGCAAATGAAAGAAAACGACAGACTCATGAAAGAACGCATGGAAGCGAGCGGGGCGGAAGTCGACCGCGAACTCGAGGAGGCTTCCCGCATGGTGGGGGATTCGGGCGACAAGTTCGGAAGGCTCGCTGGACCTCTTGTTGTGCCTACTATGATGGAAAAGTTTAACGCCCTGGGCTATGAGTTTACCAGAACCAGCGAGGGTATCAAGATTCAGGGGCTTGATCCTGATAAAGAAAACCTTACGGAAATCGGTATTGTACTTGAAAACTGGGACCTCGCGATAGTTGTGAAAGTTGGATTCAATTTGACCGCTGATTATGTCCGGCAGCATGTGGAACTTATGGAAAAGCTGCGGCGCTACTGGGACGCGCATAACGACAAAAGGAAACTGATAGGAGCTGTGGCAGAAGCCATCATGGAGGACAGCGTAAAAGCCATAGTCCTTGAGACAGGTTTTTATGCGATAGTCCAGTCAGGCGATACGCTGAAAATAGAAGCCCCGGAAGGTTTCACGCCCAGGGTATGGTAGGAAGCGTCTGCCGGGGCAGGGGCAAAATCGCGACTGCGGTGTTATACGCACATAATTGCCGCTGGCAATTATGTGCGTGCGTATAACGCGGCGTACCAGCCCGCGCGGGGGTGGTGTTACGCGAAATGAATATCCGGCCGTCCCTTGTGAATGCGCAAGCATTCACAAGGGACGCGCTGCCGCTGGTGCGCGCGCGAGGGATTGCAGCGGAAAGCCCGCAGGATTTGCATTGGCAAATCCGAGGACTTGGAGCGGAAAGCCCGGTTTTTTGCGGCGCAGCCGCAAAAAATGCGCCCAAATTCCTGTGCGTTTATCCTGTCTGCCGCTCATAGCAAAAACTTCGTAAAAGTATTATAATAGAGCCAGGAATATCGGAATGCCGCTTGCTTTCTACCTTACAGTTAGTTTTCTCCTGAGTATCCTTGCGGGCTGTGCGGGAGAGCCTTCGCCAAGTAAACCGGCTGTGTCCGCCGCGCCCGCGGCTGTGGAGACTGAAAGGCCCGCGCCTTCCGCTCCGGCTCCGGTAGCCAGGGAGTTGCCGCAGTTTGCCGCTTCCCTGCCCGCGTCCAAAAAGCCTGTTATGAGGGACGGCGGCCCCCTGGTCATTCTGCGCGGGCAAAACGGAAAGACGGATGCCGCCGCTATGCTTGCTGTGGAAACGCAGGACATAAACGAAACTTCCTTTGGTTATGTTTCGGACTTCAACAGGCTCTTTGACGCTTCCACGAAGGAGCTTCCTTTCAGCGTGGAACTGTTTACTTTCGCGGAAGACGGGGGGCTTATCTCAAAAAGTATCAGCCTGGGATCCCACAGGGTCTGTAGTTCTTTTTCGCGGCTTCCGTTTGATGAATCCCCTGCTTTTCCTTTCGGGGTTTCCGCAATTTTTCCCGATACCGAAGGCAAGCGTAATATCTGGATACTGTTCCCCGGCGGCGCGGAACCGGGGGAAAAATCGCCGAAGCATTCGCTTTTTTCTTTCTACGAACAGGCAAACGTCCGGGCCTATATTCATGATATCGATGAAAACGGGATATTTGATCTTCTTCTGTTCGAGGACATTATTGAGGAGTTTTCCGGCTATGAGACCTATATCACCTGGTATAAATGGGATGGGAAAAGTTTCAATAAATACCGCAACACCAATATTTTAAGGAAACTTCGTGCCTTTTTTGATGGCTCGCGGCAAATGCTCCTTTCCCGAAGCTGGAGAAGGTTTTTCATGTATGCCCTTCTGCCGGAAGACTCCAGTAAGCTGCTTCTGGAAAACCCCGCCCGTGCTTTCCGGCGTATCTTTCTCCTTCAGGAAAACGCCGCCTCCGAACAGGAAGCGCAAAATCTGTATGAAAGCCTGTTTTCCAGGGAAATATCCCAGGCTGCCATTACGGATATTGTTTTTCCAAATATAATGGAAAATCCTTTTCCGCTGAAACAGGACGGCACGGAGAGTTTTCGTTTTACTATTCGTATAACGGCTAACGAAGAAAACTATTTCTTTTCCGCGCGGCTTGTGATGAACAAAAATCCTTTCAGTGGAAGAATGTTTCACTTTATCCCATAGATTTTTAGAAAAAAACAAATAACCCAGGGAGTATCAGAAGCATCTATGTATAAGTATCGTATCGAGGGTAACTTCCCTATCAAAGGAAAAATAAGGGCATCGGGCAACAAGAACGCGGCCCTCCCCTGTATCAGCGCGGCGCTCCTTACCGACGAGCCGGTTGTTTTAAAAAATATTCCCGACATCGAGGATGTCGGGGTGATGACGGAAATTATCACGGCTCTTGGCGCCGAGGTCAGGAAAACCGGAGCGAACACGCTGGAAATTCATACGCGGGATATTAAAAGCGAAATACCTGCCGTGCTGGCGAAAAAAATCCGGGCGTCGCTCCTGTTTGCGGGGCCTCTGCTTGCCCGTACCGGCAGGGCCGTGCTTCCCCCGCCGGGCGGCGATATTATCGGGCGGCGGCGTATGGATACGCATTTTCTGGCTCTTACGGAGCTGGGCGCGCGTGTCGATATTGATCATGTTTTCCGCTTTACCGCCAACAAACTTGTGGGGCTGGATATTTTTCTTGACGAGGCTTCGGTAACGGCGACGGAAAACGCCATTATGGCGGCTGTTCTGGCGGAGGGCCGCACGCTTATTGAAAACGCCGCTTCGGAGCCGCATATCCAGGATCTCTGCGCCATGCTGAACTCTATGGGCGCCCGCATCGAGGGAATAGGTTCAAACATCCTTACCATTACCGGGGTTAAAAAACTTTCCGGTACAGAGTTCACCATCGGAAGCGATTATATGGAAGTCGGCTCCTTCATCGGCCTTGCCGCCGTTACCAGGGGTGAGCTTGAAATCACCGGCGTCTGTCCCCGGCACCTGAAAATGACGAAAATCACCTTCGCGAAACTGGGCATTCACTGGGAAGAATCCGGCGGGGATATCCACATGCCGGCCAAGCAGCAGCTTAAGGTTGTTTCCGATCTGGGCGGCGCTGTACCAAAAATTGACGACGCGCCCTGGCCCGGTTTCCCGGCGGACCTGACCAGTATCGCTCTGGTTATCGCCACGCAGGTGGAAGGCGCTGTCCTTGTTCATGAAAAAATGTTTGAATCGCGGATGTTTTTCGTTGACAAACTTATCGATATGGGCGCGCGCATCGTTCTGTGCGATCCTCACCGCGCCGTGGTTTCCGGCCCCTGCCGTCTTCATGGTTCGGAGCTGACCTCCCCGGATGTGCGCGCCGGTATGGCGATGGTCATTGCCGCCCTGTGCGCCGAAGGCGAAAGCACCATCCACAATGTCTACCAGATTGAGCGCGGCTACGAAAGACTTACTGAACGGCTGAGCGCCCTGGGCGCGCACATAACAAAGTTATGCGAAATGTAAA
>JAISAF010000191.1 GCA_031266855.1 Spirochaetales bacterium | reverse complement strand
GCGTGCGTTTAGTGCGGCACCGTTAAATTGGGGCCCGCCGGGTTGCAGCGCTTATTTGCCGTGGGCAATTTGGCGCCCCGGGAATTGCCTGCGGCAATTCCCGGGCCTGGGTTTGAGCTGCCGCTCAAAATTGCGACCGCCTGGTTATGGGCACATAATTGCCAAAGGCAATTATATGCCCACGGAATTGCCCGGACAATTCCGTGAGTTGGTTCTGAGCTGCCATGCGCGAGGGGGCTGGTCGCAAGATTGCGTACGCAATTTTGCTGCTCGCCCATGCGTCCTGGCTGGCCCGCGAATTTGCATTCTGCAAATTCGCTCGCTGCGCGGCGCGAGGGATTGCAGCGGAAAGCCCACAGGAAGCGCTTATGCGCTTCCGAGGACTTGCAGCGGAAAGCCCGGTTCCCGGCGCGGAGCGCCGGGGGCGCGCCCAAAAACATGGGGATAAAAATTCCCTCGTGGTTAGCGTGGCGTCTTTTCTTTGGACTTTTTCTTTTTCTTAAAATATCCGATAATCTTTACGGAAGAGTGTGAAAGCGAAGAAATTGCTTTTTTTGATAATTTTTTTCCTCTTTTGCGTGGGCTTTGTGGCTGGGCGGGAGACTCGTCTTGAGTTTGGCAGGGATGATGGGTTTCGTGGTGTGGGGATGAGTGGTTTGGATATTGCGCGTGGCACTGATGGTTCTTTTGATCTTGTTTTGAGGGACAGCCAGCGGACGGGTGGGGGCATTCCTGATTTGTATTTGAGTTTCGATGAGGAGCCTATTCGGGATGAGGCTGGGAACTTTGATGTGCGCGGGGGGAATAACGCGGCGCTGGTTTCTACGGCGCATAGGATGCGGGGCCGGGGATCTGGGGGGTTTCAGTATGGGGCGCGGCTTCTTTTGGAGCCGGAGCGGAGTGCGCTTTTTTCCTATGGCATGGGGACGGAGGATTTTTCGATTAGTTTCTGGATGTATCCGGCGACGCTTGGCGAGGGCGAGGTTATTTTTCGTTGGGAGAATACCGCTGGGGAGAGTGGTATTCCAGAGTACCAGGAAGTGTCTTGTATTATTTCGGGTAGGGTGCTGTGCTGGACGTTTGAGAACTTTTTTCGGGTTCCGAGAGTGCCGGGGAAGACGCTGCGGATTCGTGGTTTGCAGCCTTTGGTGCCCCGGACGTGGCGTCATCATGCTGTGCGTTTTGAGGCGGCGACGGGTCTGGTGGAGTATCTTGTTGATGGGCGGCCGGAGGCGGTTTTGTATGCTAGCGCTTCGGGTGAGGAGGGCGCCGCGGCTTATCCCCGTGTAAGCGGGAAGACGGGGACTCCTTTTGTTATTGGTGAGGGGTTTACGGGTTTTCTTGATGAGTTTTCTATTGAGAGGAATCCTGACGGGGTGATGGATCTTGCGCCGTTTTCTTCTGAGGGGGGGAGCGCGGAAACTTCTGTTATTGATTTGGGTAGCGCGGGCAGCTCTGTTTTACGGATTGATGCGGCTTGGCAGGCGCCGGGGGATAGCGCTGTGTTTTTTTATTACCGGCTGGGCGATGGTGTCGAAGAGCTTGATGCGGCGGGCTGGATGCCGTTTGCTCCGGGCGCGGTTTTGCCGGGGAAAACGACGGGGCAATATATGCGGGTTCGGGTGGAGCTTTTCCCGGATGGGCGGCGTTCCCTGACGCCGCGGCTTGTGGATTTTACTATTGTGTATGAGAAGAACGAGCCGCCGCCGCCGCCGTCGTTTGTGAGCGCGTTTGCGGGGGACGGGGAGGTGAGGCTGCGCTGGTCGGCGGTTGCGGACGCGCGGCTACAGGGCTATGTTGTGTATTATGGTTCGAAGCCGGGTGTGTACGATGGAACCGGGAGCAGCCTGGGGCCTTCGCCGCTGCGGCTGGGGAAGGAAACCTCCGTGAGGCTTGAGGGGCTTACGAATGGGAAACTTTACTATTTTGCGTTGAGTTCGTATGATGAGTATAGTGAGCGGCTGCCTGGGCAGTTCTCGAAAGAAGTAAGTTCCAGACCATCGAGGTTATATCGTCGTGAATAGCGAAGAGTTACTGGCGAGTGCTAAAGAGTCGTTTCAACTGGGTGATTATGAGGCCGCGGAAAAGACTGCTTTAAAACTTGTCAAGGATTCACCGAAACTGCCTGAAGTCTATATTCTTCTGGGGACAATTTATAGCGCCCGGCAGAAATATCCTGAGGCGGCGAAGCAGTTTGAGCAGGCTCTGAAAATTTATCCTGATAATTCTGAGGCGTATAACAATCTGGGTGTTGTGTACCGGCAGATGGGCAAGCTGGGGCAGAGTCTGAAAGCTATAGAGAAATCCATAGAGCTGAATCCCAAGTCGGCTGAGATGTGGTACAATCTTGGTAATGTTCACAAGATGGATGACAATATTCCTTTGGCTGTCGATGCCTATACCAAGGCGATAGAACTGGATCCGGAGTTTACGCGGGCGTATAACAATCTTGGTACTTTGTACGAGAAAATGGGTGACTATTCCAAGGCTTCGGAAGTTTTCAACAGGGGGCTGCGTTCCGATCCGAATCATCCGATGCTGCGTTATAATCTTGGAATATCCTGCCAGGCGCAGGGGAATCTTGAAGACGCGAAGAAGCAGTTTGAGGCTGCTGTGCGTTCGCGGCCTGGCTGGGTTGATGGGCTGAATAACCTTGGAATTGTTTTGCAGAATATGGGTGAGTATGAGGAGTCGATTCAGATTTTCAAGGAAATCCTTTCTATCGATCCGAAGAACACCATGATTAATAACAATATCGCTTCTATTCTGGCTCAGCAGGGCCGCACGAAGGAGGCGGTAGGCTATTTCAAGAAGGCTCTTGAGGAGAATGGGACGTACAGTAAGGCCGCGGTTAATCTGGGGCGGCTTCTGGAAAGCCAGCAGGTAAGCGGGGATGTTCTTGCTGATATGCAGTGGCTTGTTGCGCATAATCCTGATAATTCCGATTTGAAGCTCCAGTATGCGAATGTTCTGGTTCAGTCGAAAAACTATCTGGAGGCGGAGAAACAGACGCAGGCGGTGCTGGGGAAGATGCCGGGGAATGTCCGCGCCCTGCGTATGATGGGGAATATCTGTTTCCGTACCGATAGAAGAAAAAAGGGGCTTGAATATTTTACCAGGATTCTGCGGGAAAATCCGAATGAATCATCTTTCCGGCTTGATATTGCCCGCGCTTTTAAGGATACCGCGGATTATGAGGCCGCGCTGGAAGAGGTTGATAAGTTTCTTGCGGATAATCCTTCTGATGTAAACGCGCTGAATCTGTATGGTGAGATACTTCTGGATCAGGAAAAAAATGATGAGGCCTTGGAACATTTTAAGAAGATTCATGAGGAGTTTCCCGATAACGGGGAAATCATAGCGAATCTCGCGCGGGCTTATCAGCAGGCGGGAAAGAAAGAGTCCGCTATTGAGGCGGTTGACGGGCTTATAAACCTCCAGGGGAAGCGGGCAACTCCGCAGGATATTAGCGATTTGAACGCGAGTCTTGATTTATACGAGAAGACTGTTGAGGCTTTTGAAAGCGATCACAGGGACGCCTGGGCGCGGAGCCTGTCGCGGCTGGGAAAACTTGCTATGGATTCCTCGAATTCCGGGCGGGCGGAGGCGGGGAGCCTTCTTGTGGATGGCTTTGCTGAAATGGATGAGGATTCTATTCCTGTTCTGGATTTCGGCGGCGCTACTGTTGTGAAGGAAGAAAAGCCTGATGAACCTGATGAGGAAGAGAGGCTGGAACAAGAGATTGTCCTTCTTGATAATGTAACGCCGCTTCATAGTCTGCCGGAGGAGGGGAGGCTGCCCGCGAATTTTACCGGCGGGGGAAGCCCGCCTGTGCCGCCGGAGGAATATCCGCAGGAGGAAGCTCCTTCTATTCCGCCTCCTAGGGAACCTCCGCCGTATTTTCCGCCTTTCCCGCGGCAGGCTCCCGCGCCATCGCCGCCTGAGCCTTCCGCGCCGCGGCGACAGGAATCCCCGGCGCCGGAGTCCGCTCCCGCGCCACAGCCAGCCGCCGCGCCGCAGCGGCGGGAATCTCCCGCGCCTGAGTCCGTACCCGCGCCGCAGCCTGAGCCTGTACCACAGACGCCGCCGCAATCCTTTGATACTCCTCAACCTCCCCCTCCGCCGGAGGTTTCGCGGGACCAGCCAGAGGAGGCTCCCCCGGAAATATCTGACGAAATGTCTGATGAAATGGAAGAGGCGCTGGAGCCGGATACAAACGGAAAAGCGGAAGAAGCGGAAGAATCCGCGGCGCAGGAAACGCTGGAGCCGGATATGGAGGCAGAGGAAGCCGCGGAGGTGGAAGACCCTGAAACGGCTGAACCGGAAATACCGGAAGCTGAGGAAGCGCTACTGGAAGAAGAAGTTGACGGAGATTTTCCTGACGAAGTGGAAGAACTGCCTGATGAAAATGAAGAGACCGGGGAAACCGGAGACGAAATTCCAGCGGGGCAGGAAGAAGCTGGAGAGGAATCCCCTGAACCGCCCCAGCCCCGCGCGGCTGGCGGGGAGCGCCGGGCTTCCCCCGCGCCTTCACCTGAATACAAACCCGAGCGGAGGCCGAAACGGAAGCCGGTGATTCTTCCTGAGGACACGCTGGGCAGTGAAGAGCAGATCCAGTCCATGCTGAAAGAAATTGATGCCGAGAACGTACCGCCGCCGGAACCGGAACCAGAGCCGGAACTGGAATACGCGCCGTCGCCGCAGGAAACCGCCCCTCCCCCGGCGTCGAAGAAAATTCAGCCAAAACCCGCCGACGGAATAAAATTACTGGATTATTTACGATCTCTTGTGGCCTGCCTGCCACAGGAAAAACGTACAGCTTTTACCAGGTCGGATTATCCTCTCAAAATCGAAGCGGTGAAAAATATGCTCCGGGGCAGGCAGGGGCTTCACCGGGAATTTCCTGAAAAAGCGGAATCTTCTGAATCCGCAAAGGAAAAGCCCGTAAGTCTTGATAAAGTAAAAAAATCCTTCGATTTTGTTTCCCGGCTTGCGGAGCATCTTCCCAATCAGGATGTCAAAACGGTTTTACAGGAAAAACTCAAATCCATTGAAGCGCGGCTGGGAGACAGGCGCCCATGAGTGCGGACGAAAACGTGAACGCGGACGAAAATTTGAAAAAAGTCAGCGCGTATATTTCCAAATTGCCCGCGCTGCCGGTAACTGTTAGTAAAATTCTGGAAATAGCGAATAACCCCAATACCTCTCCGGTGGATCTGAACAGAGTCATCAGTCTTGATCCGGTTTTGATGGCCCGCGTTATGAAACTGATTAACTCCGCTTATTACGGCGTAACCAATCAGGTAACATCCCTTGTGCGCGCCATTATCATGCTTGGAATCAATACGGTAAAGAACCTGGCCCTGAGTACAGCGGTTTTAGGCAACCTCAGCAGGAAGGAAAACTTTCAAGCCCTGAATATGAACGGTTTCTGGCGGCATTCCCTTTCCGTGGGAGTACTGTCCAAACTGATTGCCCGTACCCGGAACGTTGACCCGAAAATTCTTGAGGAATATTTTATAGCGGGGCTTCTGCACGATATAGGAAAAATTCCGCTGAACAATACCCTGACAGCGGAATTTGTCCAGGCAATGAGCCGGGCGGACACGGAGCGCATGCCCCTCTTCCAACTGGAAGAGGAGTGCATCGGATTTGACCACAGCCGTGCGGGTTTCATTATCGGCTCGGAATGGAAGTTCGGCGCAGAAATTCTCGAAACCATAAAATCTCACCACAGCCCTGAATCCTGCGCGCAGGAACATACCGAACTGGTATATACCGTTGCCGTGGCAAATTGCTACGTGAATATAAGCGGCATAGGATTCTCCGGCTCCCGCTATCCAGAAAAACTTCCGCAAAACATACTGGATCATCTTGGTATAAACTGGGACAGCCTGGAATCCATGCACGGGGAACTCGTCCAGGAAATCGAAAAAGCCAAAATTTTTCTCAAGGCAGGCGAGGACTAATCCATGAAAAACCGAATCACGTTCAGATTTTGGGGCGTCCGGGGTTCCATACCCTGTCCCGGACCCGATACCGTTCGCGTCGGAGGAAATACCGCCTGCATCGAGCTGCGTTTCGGCGAAGAAAACCGGCTTGTCATTATCGACGCGGGTTCCGGGCTGCGCGCCCTCGGAGACTTTATTATGCGAAACGATTTACCCAAAGGCCCGGTTAATACGGACATTCTGATATCCCACACGCACTGGGACCATATTATGGGCTTCCCGTTTTTCGCGCCCATCTATCTGAAAAGTACGAACCTCCGCATTTACGGCCCCGTAAGCTACGAGGAGGAACGCCTTGAAGAAGTTATTGGCGGCCAGCTCCGCTACAGATATTTTCCCGTGCGCCAGGACGAACTTTCGGCGCATATCGAATACCACGAACTCAAGGAAGCCTCGTTTGAACTGGGCGACGGGATTTTTGTTACAACAAAATATTTAAACCATCCCATCCTGTGCCTTGGCTACCGCCTGGAATATAAAGGCCGGGTTTTCTGCACCGCTTATGACACAGAACCCTTCCGCAATGTTTTCCCGACAGACCCTTCCGATCCCGGCTACGACGAATCCGCCGCGCGGGAAGGCGCTCTCGCCGCGGAAGAGGAAAACGAAAAACTTGTACGGTTTTTGCAGGACGCCGACGTGCTGGTTTACGACACACAGTACACCCGTGAGGAATATGAAGCCTCAAAAACCGGCTGGGGCCACAGTACCTTTGAATACGCCATGCAGACCGCGGACAGGGCCGGAGTAAAGAAACTGTATTTTTTCCATCACGACCCCCTGCGCACCGATTCCCAGCTTGAGGCTCTCGCCCAAAAATACTGCTGCGGGGATGGCGCTGAAACATTTTCCAAAATTAATATCGCGCGGGAAGGGGTAATGTTTGAAGTGTAATCCGTGTAATTTTGGCGCATTTTTTTCGGTTTGGGAATTTGCGGCGCAAATTCCCAAACCGAAAAAAAACGGGCTTTGCGGGGCTGCGCTATCGCTCCGGCCCCGGCGCTTCGCGCCGTGGCTGCTGCGCACCCCTTCAATCCCTTGCGCGCGCCCGGCGGCGGACAGCAAATAATCCGCGGTAGCGTTATGCGCCATTCTATTAGACTTGTTCGATAACCTTCCGGTAGGTCTGTGGAATTTGCCGCAGAATGGCGGCAAATTCCACCGTTTTTGTATCGAAACCGTTCCCTAAGCTGTGGGGTAGCTCTATTGACTCAAAAATTAAAACATGGTAAGACTGTTAAAGGGGCTTTATGAAACGGGAAGAAATAAAACAATTAAACGAAAATAAAAAGGCGCTGGAACTGACAATAAAAAATAACAGTAAATTATATGGATATAAAACAATCTCCGGTCTTGTATACAAAATTATCAACGATTTTATTTTTATAATTTCAATCAGTGTAAGTAATAAAAATAAAAACATTACGGTAAGTATACAGGGAAAACCAATAATATTGGATAAAATTTTCTGGGAAATATTTGATATGGCTGGCGAAATAAAAAATAAACCAGTAAGTTTTCATGTAAACGGCGTATTTACCGCAAAGACAATGGAAATTAATAAGCGCGAATTAAATTATAACAAAAAAGAAGAGGCGGAAATAAAATTTGAGGAAATAATAAATTATTCAAATAATATTATAGAACAATATAAACAAAAAATAGATGGCATTGACAGTTTTTATGAAAGTATAATAAATGACAGTGAACAATATTTGAATATAATATTAATAGACATTATAAAAAGTAATTATGAAAAAGCATTGGATAAAATAAATTTTTGTATAAGAAATAATAAGGATGGCGGATTTATGAATGAAAATTATAAAAGCATAATACTATGCGCGAAAGAATATTGTGAAAAAAGAATATAGGAATAATGGAATGCGCCGCTGTGCCGCATACAGACCTGTTTACGCTT
>JAISAF010000178.1 GCA_031266855.1 Spirochaetales bacterium | reverse complement strand
TTCCTCAAGCTGTTCACGCGCAAGCTTTTTGTTCGCAAGGATAATCCGGAAAATCTCCTCGACCTCCGCCGCCGTGAGAACCTTTTCGATTGGTAGACAGAATATGCATTATCGGAAGTAAATTATTTGTCCGGTTTTGGCTTTTTTACAAACTTCTTCTGGAAGTTATTCCTTAACTTGTTATACTATAATGATTTAGCGTTTTTCCTGTCCGACACTGTCGGCAGTTCATCACAGGATTGGATATGGCTAATAGGTTTCGGGCGCGCTGCTTATTTTACTGAAAATCCATAGAAACACACAGGATACGATACATGGCGGGATTATATTGACTGTGAAAAATGCGAAATTGAGGAATTTGAAATCCTGGACAAGAACGTTGACAAGGCCTCCAGCAAAGGAACCGGCTGTTCCTACCAGGACTGCCCCCCAGACCCTGCCGATAAATTTTTTTTTCAGGATATAATAAAAGAACAGTGACAGCCCGAAACCGATTACGATATAAATAAGACCTATCGTAATAAAATTAACCGGCAAATGCTTCCCCATCTGTAAAAAATCCTTAAAACTGGACATAAATTCCATACCTCGGGCCGGCGTTTATGACAACCGCTTCGCTGTAGATAGGACTGAAGTTTTCACTTCCATAGGCAACAACACAGAACCCAACGCATAAAGGACTTCCCGCCGTGTATCCTGACAGGCGCTGAATATCGGGATCTCCTGAACTATTATAATAACTGAAATTTATTGCTGGCGATCCCGGCTCTGTGTATGTGGCATTCAGCCGCGGCAGAAAACTTTTCTGGTAATTATTCTGCGTCGTGTTGAGGATCCTGTACAGATAGAAGTAATTTGCCGGAGCAAGCGAAGGATTCTGAAGATAATTAACATTAAATATCCTGAAAACAGGCTGGTCATACTGGGTAGGCGTCGCGATTGGAATTGGATTGCTCGATGGAATACCCGGTAAAATATTGGTTAATGTACCGGAACCCGTGCCAGTGGGAAAACTGATAACATAAGAATAGGCTCCGGCGGAAGATACCGGAAGAAAAGGCCGGTTGGGGCGCTGCAAGGGGTTCGCGGGCAGCGCCCCAAGATTATCCGCCGACCTGTACAGGGGCTGGAAGCCCTGGGCCGTTATGGCGGATTCACTGGAGATAAAGCGATCATAGAAATACACCCTGTCCGCTTCAACGAGGGTGGTAAAGTTGTCATAAGGATAAAATTTATAGAAAACTTCATATCCAAGAAAATTATTATTTGAAATAAGTCCGTTATTTCCTGTATTATGGAAAAACACAAGGCCATTCGCCCCGGGGTCTATCACCACCCTTCCGTCTTCAATGGGGGACAGATACACCAGTTCGTTCAGGCCGCAGGCGGAAAAGATCAGCATAAAAAACGCGATGCCGAAAAAGTATTTCAATATTTTTATATTACAAACGGGTTTATTCCGCATGCGGCGCTCCGGTTTTCAGGTAATCCTGTGGGTACAGGGCAAAATTGAGTATTCAATTTTGTGCTGCCGCTGGGCGCGCGCAAGGGATTGCAGCGGAAATCCTTTTTGCCGCAGGCAAAAAGATTGGAGCGGAAAGCCCGGTTTTTGGCGCGAAGCGCCAAAAATGCGCCCGAAGACGGTCGCTTTCCGATAAGTAATGGATTGTAGCGGGCGCTTACGCGCCCACGGAATGCGCCCGAAGTTTGAATTCCAAAACATTAGCCCGCCTCCGGCACGTCAATTAATTCATAAATAACGACAGGTTTATTTTTTCCTTTTACCCGTATGTTATCCAGTTCGCGGACCAGTACCCGGTCTTTTACCAGGCCGTAGGTATACTCGCTTAAAATAATATTGGTGGTGTAGGCTTTGTTTGTTCCTTCAAGCCGGGCGCCAAGATTCACGTTATCGCCCATCAGGGTATAGTTCATCCGTCCCGGCGAGCCCATGTTGCCAACCGTCATAATGCCGGAGTTGATGCCTATGCCGATGTTGATGCGTTTTTCCCTGGGCCAGCCCGTGTTGAGTTCATGCAGAACCTGCATTTGTTTACAGGCGCATTTGCAGGCAAGTATGGCGTGATCCGCCTGTGGCAGCGGCGCGCCCCAGAAACACATAATCTCGTCCCCGACATATTTGTCCAGGGTTCCGTTATACTCTTTGACAATTATATCGGTCATCGCGGTTAAATAAACATTCAGGTGATTGACCAGTTCCTGCGGCGTCATACTTTCCGACATTGTGGTAAAGCCACGGATATCGGAGAAGAAAACAGTCAGTTCACGGTCTACTCCGCCAAGCTCCGGGGGTTTTTTCAGAAGTTCGTCCACAACCTGGGGGCTTACATATTTACCGAACATTTCCCTGATGAGCTTTTTTTCCCTTTCTTCTGTCATGGTACGGTAAACAACGATGGCGGTAAAAGTAATTATCGCAGCTATTGACGGCAGGGAAAAATTTAAAATAAGCGCGTTGTTATCAAATATAATTGTCGTTAGAATAAAATACGCGATTACGGCAAAAATGACAGCTATGCCGGACAGGAGCGGCGAGAAACGGGAAGCCAGAAAAGCGATGCCCAGTACCAGAAACCAGAGGATGAGCATATCCAGCCACCAGGGCGCGTTGGTTAGGAATTTATTCATGAGGATTGTGTTTAAGGCGTTCGCGTGAATCTCCACCCCGAACATTAATCCAAAGGGCGTTGGTTTTTCGTCCGCTGCCATTCCCTGGGTAAACGAACCAAGCATGACGATTTTATTCCGCAAGGCCCAGGTACGCGGCCATGTCGAAGGGTCGGGGCCTGGAACGCGGGAAGCGTAGGTAGCGTAGGAGCGGACGGGAAAAGTCCCCTCCCCGTCCGAAGTTGATGGGCCGCCCATGTAATTGACCAGCATTTCGGCGTTTTCATTTATGGGAATAACAATTTCCTGGAGTTCCGTATCCCTGCCGGGAACGCGGTATGGTATCCAGCTTTCAGTGTTTGTATCAAAGTACTGGGGTGAAGGTATGCGTATGTGACTGCCCAGGACAATCTCAATGTCGCTGAGGGTTTTCCCGAAGTAGTTTAGCGCAAGGGAAAGGGTAACAGCGGGGGTAAAATGATCCTGGTATTTTCTCAGTGTATGATAGCTTATGTCGGTTTTTCCATCGCCGTCCGTATCCTCTTCCCGGACAGGAGCGTTTTGCGCCATTTCATTCCTGAGGGAAGAAAGCACGGCGTCCGTTATAGGGTAAGGAACAACACGATCTATGCCTTTTACATCCGTCCAGCACAGCCATTCATAGTTTTCCCTGTCCAGCGTATAGCCGGACACAATATCCTCCAGTTTCAGGGTTTCCAGGAGCCGGGAAGAACGGGCTACAAGAGGCTGCCTGCGGTAAATCTTATCGGAGTCTTCCAGATAATTCGCGTGCCCGTATCCTTTTGCCACTTTTCCATAGGGGATAAGCGGCGGCTGGAGACCGTAAAACGGCGTTAGTCTTTCCCAGTTGCCATGAACCCGTATCGAGCCGGTATCCGCATACAGGGCCTCCTCTCTGGTGAAAAACTCTTCCTCCGTGCCCCGCGGCGGGGGGTTCAAATCCAGAACGGTTTCCAGAAAAACCCTGCCATTGTTTTGTATACTTTCGGTGAGAAGAGCGTCATTAACCGCCTGCTGCGTGTCCGGTTCAATAAAGAAAATATCCATAAAGACCGCGTTTTCCCTGTCGTTCTGATTCTGAATATTGCTGAGGGCGTCAAGCAGGTTCGCGTGACGGTAGCGGGGAAAGGGCCAGCGGCCAAAGGCATTCAGACTCGCGAAATCAATTCCGAAAATCGTGATATCCGGTGAAATATCGGGGTTGCGTTCTTCGTGGGTAACGCTTTCCCGGATATGTTCAGTGCGAACAGTTTCTTTCAAATTGAAGTGCGTGTCGAGCACTTTCAGTTCTATCCAGCCGGGTACGGCGGTAAACTGCCGCGCAAGAAGAAGTATAAAAATTGTACACGCAGCAATAACGAAACCAAAATACCGGGTTTCAAAAAATTTCGATCGCTTCCTGTTTCCCGCCATATTCCTCTACTTTGAAATTTTATTCTCTATCTGCAAACGAATTATACGATTGTGTGCCAGTTTTGTCCAACTACTGCCCTGATACTCATCGATAAGGCGGTTGTAATACGTTTTCGCGTCTTCAAAGCGCTGGCTGTTTTCGGCAAACCAGCCCAGCAGGGAAAGGACTCGCGGTATATCGGGGAAGGTCGTTGAAAATTTTTCAAGAATCTCCGTTAAAGCCTCTACGGCCCTGTCCTGATTCCCAGCCTCTTCCCACGCGGCGGCGGCGTTGAGCAGCGCAAGAGGCGCGAAATAACTTTGCGCATGTTCACCGGCAAGGTCTGTCCATAGCCGCGCGGCTTTTTCGTATTCCTTTTTTGTGAAAGCGGCGGAAGCCAGGATATCATAAGCCCGCATCTGCGCATACAGTCCCTTATATTCCCTGACAAGCGCTTCGGCAGCCTCTATAAGTTCAGTTTCAAGAGTCTGCGCATTGGAAACAACATCCGCTTCGGCGTTTTCCTTGTCCGCTTCCTCACGCGCGCTTATCCACTCGGCCTGCTGCTTTTCCACAGCCTCAAGCCGTATGAGGGAGGCTTCCTGCCGGTTTTTTCTTATTTGAAGTACAATCACAAGCCCGATAAGACCGGCAATAATCAGTATTGCCAGAAAAATAAACACTTTTCGTCTGTGCTGCACAAAAGAGGAAATCTCATCAATAAATCTCCGCTGCTGCGCGGCGCGCTCTGCTGTCGCCATCAAAAACTCCTTACTTGTTTATTTCCAGTTCTTTTACAAGTTTTGTTAAATATGTCCGCTGGATTCCCAGGATTTTTGCCGTCTCCGTCTGATTCCATTTGTGAGATTTCAGGGCGCCGGCAAGAAAATATTTTTTGAAACACTGCACCGCTTCCTTGAAGGTTTTTCCGCTATAGTTGTCCCCGGCGTTTTCCCTTCCTGCCGGCAGAAGAAGGTCCTCCTGCCGTATCACATCATCCTGGGCCATAACAACAGCCCGCTCAATGGCGTTTTCAAGTTCCCGCACATTTCCCGGCCAGGAATAGATAAACATCTGCTGCGTTGCCGCTTCGGAAAAACCTTTTAGTTTTTTATTTATTTCCTGATTGAATTTTTTCAAAAAAAAGTTCGCAAGTTCCATAATGTCTTCCGGCCTTTGCCGAAGGGGGGGGACATACAGGGGAAGAACATTTAACCTGTAATACAAATCGCTGCGAAAACTCCCCTTCTCCACTTCCTTTTCAATATCCCGGTTTGTAGCCGCCACGACGCGCACATCCACTGAAACCGGATCGCTGGAACCTACACGCTCAAAAATCTTATGCTGCAAAACCCGCAGAAGTTTCGCCTGAAGCGTCAGGGAAATATCCCCGATTTCGTCAAGAAAAATCGTGCCCCCGCTGGCAAGCTCGAATCTTCCACGCCGCATGGAAGTCGCGTCGGTAAAAGCTCCTTTCACATGTCCGAAGAGTTCTGTTTCCAGAAGTCCCTCCGGCAGGGCCGGGCAGTTTACCTTGATGAACGGCCCGTTTCTGCGCGGGCTGTGTAAATGTATCTGCTCGGCAAAAAGCTCCTTCCCCACCCCGCTTTCCCCAAGAATCAGAACCGAAGAATCGGAAGCAGCTACTTTTCTCGCAATATCAAGTTTTTCCTTAATGGCCCCGCTTACGCCGACAAAAGTATGGAACCCGTTTCTGGAAGCCACCTGGTCGCGGAGAATACCGATTTCCTCGCGCGCTTTCTGGAAACTCTGCATATTCTGAACAGCCAGGGCCGACTGCGCCGCAAAAACTTCCAGCCAGTCCAGGTCTTCCTGGGTAAAACGCCTGTCGCCCTTTTTCCTGATAAGTTCAATAACGCCTATAGCCCTGTCCCTGACACTCATAGGAACAGCCGCAATGGAAGCCGCGGGAAATCCTACCTGAGTGCTAATATCGGAAAAAAATTTTTCATCCTTCTCCCCTTCGTTCACACTCAGGGAAGTCCCATGTTCCACAACCCAGTCGGCTATACCGTCTCCCGGATTAAGTGAAAACTGTTTTACTTCCGGTCCCCGGCAGCCCAAAGCAAGCTCAAAAAAAAGTTTCCGGCTATCGTTTTCCACAAGAAGCAGGGAGGAAGCCTCCCCCCCCACCAGGCGCATCGCCGACTCAAGAATCGATGTCAGAAGAATCTGAATATCATCATAGTCGGCATTGATGAGATTATTGATCCTGATAAAAGTTTCAAATTTTTTCGGATCTATAGCCTGATTGAACATCGGTCTTTACTTCATCCTGCTCAGGCATTTTCCTTGTCTTTCAGGAAATCCCCCAGCGTAAAGGTTGATCCTGAATCCTCATCCTGTATGTATTTCTGCAATTCTTCCCTTTGCTGTTTTTTCTGGAATTCTCTCAGGGAAAGAGCCAGTTTCTGCCTGGCGGAATTGATTTCCAGCACAACGGCCTTAATCTTATCTCCCGAGGAGAACTTCTTCAATGCCGCGTCCGCATCATCGCTCGCGCGCTCGGCAACATTCATCTTGCTGATAAGCCCTTCAATTCCACCCTGAACCTTTACGAAAATACCAAAGTCCGTAATATTGGTTATCTCGCCCTCAATGATACTGCGTTCTGGATAGGCTTTTTTCAGGGATATCCAGGGATCCTCCGAAAGCTGTTTCATGCCAAGACGGATGTTCCGTTCTTCGGGATAGATGTCGATCACAATAACTTCGATATCTTCGCCCTCTTTCAAAACAGAACCGGGATTTTTGATCTTTTTTGTCCAGGACAGATCGTCCGCATGAAGAAATCCGTCAATACCCTCTTCCAGTTCGATAAAGGCCCCCGAACCAGTAACTTTCTTTACCTTACGCGTCAGCCTCATGCCCCTGGGATATTTCTCGCCAATTTCATCCCAGGGATTCATGTGAACCTGTTTAAGTCCAAGGGAGATGCGCCCCGCGTTTATATCATACGCGAGAATTTTCGCCTCGACTTCGTCCCCGACTTTCAGAATTTCCCTGGGGTGGTTAATCCGCTTGACCCATGAAAATTCGGAAATATGAGCCAGCCCCTCGATACCTTCGGCAAGCTCAATAAACGCGCCGAAATCGGCCAGTTTGGTTACTCTGCCTTTAATAACATCGCCAGCGGCAAAGTTTTCCTCGAAATGCATCCAGGGATCTTCCTCGAAATGTTTCAATGAAAGATTAATCTTCTGGGTTTCCGTATCAAGCTTGATAACCTTGAGGCGTATTTCCTGACCCTTTTTCACATAGTCCTTTGGCCGGGTAACATGCCCCCAACTCATATCGTTAATATGCAGAAGGCCGTCGAAACCTCCCAAATCGACAAAGGCGCCAAAGGAAGTAAAACTTTTCACTGTTCCTTCGACCTCATCGCCAATCTGTGTATTGGCAAAGAAATCCTCGCGTTTTCTAATTGTTTCTTCTTCCAGCCAGTTTCTCCGCGACAGAATGATATTGATCCTGTTTTCGTTGTAAATTCTTTCAACCAGGAAGCTGGACTCAAGACCAACATATTTTTCCGGATCCTCAACCCGGTGAATATCAATCTTGGAGATGGGATTGAAGCCGGAAATACCAAACCCGAGATCCACCTCGAAGCCGCCCTTGATGGTTTTTGTTATCTTCCCCTTAATGGGTTTGTGTTCCTGAAAACAGGACTTGAGCTGCTTCCAGAAGAGCTTTTCGTCCGCCTTCTGTTTTGAAACAATAAGCTCCCCCGCCCTGTTTTCCTTTTTCATCAGGACGACCTGAACCGTGTCTCCAATCTCCGGGGGGGCCGGGAATTCATGAATGGGAATTTTGCCTTCGGACTTGTAACCCACGTCAACAAAGACATTTTCCTGTCCAACTTCCACAACCCGGCCCTCGACAAGCTGACCCTCTTCGAGGTCATCAAGAGTTTTGAGGTACTGTTCCTGCAATTCCTCCTGTGATGGAGACTGAACTGCTTCTGACGCTTTATTTTCGTTTTCTGCCATATTACCCCTGCCGGTGATCTTCTTTTGCGGTACTAACGCTAATACTTTCTCACAAACTTCGTTTAGCGTCAAGTCCGAAGTGTCAATATAAAGCGCGTCCCGGTCACGCGTTAAACTCCCCTCTTCCTTGTTGGCATCGATGCTATCGCGCTCGCGCAGAGCCGCGGCCAGTTCCGCCTCGGAAAGCCCGCTGGTTCCCTGAAGAAACCGCCGCCTGGCCCGCGCCTCTGGCTTCGCGTCAAGGAAAATTTTGATCTCCGCCCCAGGAAGAACGACCGTTGCTATATCCCGCCCCTCCATAACAACATCGCGGGTCGAAGCGATTTCACGCAAACGGCGGTTTACCTCGTGACGCACCGCTACAATTGCCGAGTGTTTCGCGACCCACGCGTCAATCCTGTCGGTATGAAGCTCCTCCTCCCGGCAAACGCCATCAAGAAAGAGTTTTCCATCCCTGACAGAAAGATCCATATTCCGCGCGGCATCGGTAATGGCCCCCTCATCCTCAAGGGGAGACCCCCCGTTCATCGCTTTCCAGGTAACAGCACGGTAAAACTCACCTGAATTTAAAAACAGGAAACCACGCTTTTGCGCAATCATCTTCGCGACGCTGCTCTTTCCGACCCCTGCGGGCCCATCAATTGCTACTACCATGACCTTTCCCCTTTTTGAAAAATGCGCTTACTTCTCCAGGACTCAGACGGCGGAACCTCCCCGGCTCAAGCCCTTTCAATGTTACCGAACCTATGCGTACCCGGTGTATCCGTTTCGGATACAAACCACGGGAAGCAAATACACTGCGAATCTCCCGGTTTTTCCCCTCCCCCAGCACCAGCAATACCAGATGAGGACTTTTTATTGTATAGGATTTCAGCCGGTAGCGCTCCCCCTCCACGGTGATGCCCTTCTGATAATCCTGGAGAAGATCCTCGGGAATATCTTTTTTTGTTTCAACAAGATATTCCTTCTCGACTTCCGAACGGGGATGCGAAACCGCCAGCGCGAAATCCCCATCATTCGTAAAAAAAATAAGCCCCGACGAAAGAAAATCCAGCCTGCCCACAGGATACAGCCGCATATCAAAACCAGGCCGTAACAGATCAAGAGCCAAAGGCCGCCGTTCAGGATCGCTTGTTGTGGAAAGAAACTTCGGCGGTTTATTCAAAGCCAGATACACAAAGTTTTTAATCGGATACACCCTGCGCCGCCGGAAAATAACCGAGTCATCCTCCCCCACCTTAAAACCCAGCTCCGTTACAATCCGGCCATTTACCTTTACCAGCCCGTCCTGAATAAACTCTTCACACTTGCGCCGGGAAGCCACCCCCGCGTGAGCCATAAAAACCTGAAGCCTCATTGTTCCATCCGTCCCATTCGTTTCAGCCATTCAGCGCAAACCTCTCCCTGTCCTGCTCTTCCAGTTTCGGAAGATCGGCGATACTGGCAAGCCGGAACAGCTTCAAAAACTCCTTCGTTGTCCCGTACTGCGTAGGTTTCCCCGGCGCGTCTTTCTTCCCCATCTCGCGAATAAGGTTACGCGCCAGAAGAAGCCGGATCATATTATCAGGAGCGGCGCCACGCAGATTGTATATCTCTCCCCGCGTTATAGGCTGGGAATACGCCACAATCGACAGGGTTTCTATCGCCGCGCGCGAAAGACGGTTATCGTTTTTCCTGCCATAGCGATCTTTCAAATACTCCCATAGCTCCTTCTTTGGCGCAAACATATACCCGCCGCCCAGCATAAGAAGTTCAACACCATGTTCCGGCTGGGAATATTTTTCCCGCAAAGCCTCCAGCGCCGCGTCCACCACATCCTGCGGCAAAGCCGAAGCCCGGCACAGAGTCTTCCCGTCAATAGGATCGGTCTCCAGAAAAAGTATTGCTTCAATCAGCGCCGTCTGCGTTTCCAGAATCTTCCCCCTGTGAGCTTTCCTCTTCCCGCGGCCTTCCCGCGTCCGGTAAGTTCTCCGCGCCCAGTGACGTTTCCACACCAGTAATTCGAATATCGCCAAAAAGTTTACTCTGATAAACCCGTATCATCTTCATTTTAACCGCCTCCAGTATCGCGAGGAACGAACAAATAATATCGAAAAAGGAATCCCGGCGGGTAATCAAATCGGTAAGAAAAAACTCCTTCGCCCCATCAAGACGCTCCTGAATCAGCGTCAGCTTCTCGTTTACCGAAACCTCCTCATACAAATCCAGAATCTTCTCCGAGGAAAGCGAACCAATAAGAGCGCTAAAAGTTTTCAGCAAATCCCAAACCTCGATTTCCTCCCACAACTCCTCCTCCGCGAACGGCAGCGCCCTCTGCCGGTTCCCCCGCTCAAAAATCCACTCCGCCTCCCGCTCCTTCTCGCCAATCATATCCGACAGCTTTTTAATCTTCTGATACTCAATCAGCCTGTCCACGAGTTCCTTACGCGGGTCCTCGAACTCCTCCGACAAATCCATCTCCACAGGCAGCAGCATGCGGGACTTAATATAAAGAAGCGTAGCCGCCATCAAGTAGAAATCGGTAATATTTTCCAGGTCTATCCTGACAGCCAGCTCAAGATACGCCAGGTACTGTTCGGTAATCTCCGTAATGGGAATATCGTAAATATTTTTCTCGTTTATTTTGATGAGGTTCAGAAGCAAATCCAGCGGCCCCTCAAACACCCCTTCAATTTTAAACTTAAACATACTTTTTTCGCTTCGCGCATCTTCCATGAATTGCGGAATTATATCACAGCCGCAGGAATTGTTCAACCAGCCCATGATTTTTCTCTCAGGCGCCTTTTTCCAGTGCGCGCGAAACGCGCGCACTGGAAAAACCGGGCTTTCCGCTCCAAGTCCTCGGATTTGCCAATGCAAATCCTGCGGGCTTTCCACTGCAATCCCTGGCGCGCGCCCAGCGCGTGCGGGCAGCCGAAACGCGGCAAAATCGCCTTCGGCAATTTTGCCCTGCCCCGGCGGCGCGAAGCGCCGCCGGACGAAAAAGCAACAGGGCGGCTTTTACTTTCACTATACAAAGTTATGCCGCGCGAAGCGCGAAAAGCCCGTGGGGCGCAAGGGATAGGAGCGGAAACCCCGCAGAAAGCGCCGAAGGCGCTTTCGAGGAGTTGCAGCGGATAGCCCGGTTTTTTGCGAAGCAAAAAAGGCGCGCGCATCCGGCTGGGGATTTTCATAAGATGTACCTGCTTAAATCCTGATTCTGGGCAACGTCTTTCAGTTTTTCGTCGACATAGGCCGCGGTAACGGGGATGCTTTGCCCGGCGAGGCTGGGCGCGTTATACGAAACGTCTTCCAGAAGGAGTTCCATAATCGTATGCAGCCGCCGCGCTCCGATGTTTTCCGACTGGGAATTCACGTCGGCGGCAAGTTCGGCAAGCCGGGTTACGGCGCTTTCGTCGAAGTCGAGGGTAACATCCTCGGTTTTCAGGAGTTCGGTGTATTGTTTAATCAGGGCGTTCTGCGGCTGGGTAAGGATGCGGATAAAGTCGTCTTTTGTCAGGGCGTCGAGTTCCACGCGGATGGGGAAGCGGCCCTGGAGTTCGGGGATGAGGTCGGAGGGTTTGGAGATGTGAAAGGCCCCCGCCGCGATGAAGAGGATGTGGGAGGTGTCCACCATGCCGTATTTTGTGTTTACCTTGCTGCCTTCCACGATGGGAAGGATGTCCCGCTGTACGCCTTCGCGGGAAACATCGGCGCCGGTACGGCCTTCCCTGGAGGCGATTTTGTCAATTTCGTCGATGAAGATGATTCCCATTTGTTCGGCGCGTTCGCGCGCGATGTCGGCGACTTTATCTGTATCGATGAGTTTGTCCATTTCCTCGGCCAGAAGAATTTCACGGGCCTGCTTGACTGTAACTTTTTTCTTTTTCCGCCTGCCGCCGCCCATCATGTTTTTGATAAGGCCGCCGATGTTCATGTCCATGGCTTCGAAGCTGTTGCCGGAAAAAATTTCGATGGTGGTGGGAAGGGGGCCGTTCGACATGTCGATTTCCACAAACTTTTCTTCGAGTTCCCCCGCTTCGAGTTTTTTGCGGAACGCCGCTATGGTTTTTTCCGTGTCGGGGCCGGGGGCGGCGTTTTGGGGAGGTTCTATTTTGGGGGCTTCCTGGGGAGAAGAGTCTTCCTTGTTGCCGGAAGTGCCGGGCGGGAAGAAGGGAAAATCCATGGGGGGATTTTCCGCGGGCTGCTGCTGGGGATTTTTTCGCAGGCCCGGAAGGAGGAGGTCGATAAGCGCGTCCTGTGTTCTGCGTTCGGCTTCATTGCGGACTTCCTCCTGGAGTTCGGTTTTTACCATCGATATGGAGACCGACATAAGATCGCGCACCATGCTTTCCACATCGCGTCCCACGTAGCCGACTTCGGTGTACTTTGTGGCTTCCACTTTGATGAAGGGCGCTCCTGTGAGTTTGGAAATGCGCCGCGCGATTTCGGTTTTGCCTACTCCGGTTGGCCCTATCATGATGATGTTTTTTGGCGCTACCTCATCGCGCAGTTCTTCGGGCAGTCTTTGCCTGCGGATTCTGTTGCGCAGGGCAATGGCGACGGCTTTTTTCGCCTTGGTCTGGCCTACAATGTATTTATCAAGCTCTTCGACAATTTGCCGGGGTGTCAAGTGATCAAATCCTGCCCTCATCCGATTTCCTCCACAAGAATGCTGTTGTTTGTATAGATACATATTCCGCCCGCGATTTTCAGCGAGCGTTCGGCTATTTCCCGGGCGGAAAGCCCGGAGGCCTGTAAAAAAGCAAGAGCCGCCGCGTAGGCGTAATTTCCTCCTGAGCCGACGGCAATGGCACCTTCGTCGGGTTCGATAACATCGCCGGTTCCTGACAGGACAAACATTTTTTCCAGGTCCGCCACAAGCAGAAGGGCTTCCAGGCGGCGCAGCAGCCTGTCGGTTCTCCAGTCCTTTGCCAGTTCCACCGAGGAGCGGGTAAGGTCGCCGGAGTATTCCTTGATTTTCGCCTCAAAGCGTTCAAAGAGGGTAAAGGCGTCGGCTGTGGCGCCGGCAAAACCTACGATGATTTTTCCGTCGTATATTTTCCGCACCTTTCGGGCGGAGCTTTTCATAATCGTATTGCCCAGCGTTACCTGTCCGTCCCCGGCCATAGCTGTTTTTCCGTCGCGCCGCACGGCAAGAATCGTTGTTCCGTGAAACTGTGTTTCCATATTTATATTGCTCCTTCCTGTGCGCGCCGCAGTCCGTGGGGATGGGCTTTCGCGTGAATATCCTTTAGGTCGTCAAGGCTGAGGTGGGTATATATCTGGGTGGTGGAGAGGCTTGCGTGTCCTAGAAGTTCCTGGACTACGCGGATGTCCGCTCCCCTTTCGAGTATGTGTGTGGCGAAACTGTGCCGCAGGGTATGGGGGCTTGCGGGTTTGTCTATGCCCTTTTCCGCGAGATTTCGCGTAAGGAGATAAAAAACGCCGCGGGATGTGAGTGAGGTTCCCCGGAAGTTAATGAACAGGGCCCGCGGAGGCGGGGGGCAATCCTCTGCGCGGGTTTCGGCTATCCGCCTGTGGCGCAGCGGCAGATATTCTTCCAGCGCGGCCAGGGCTGAATCCCCGGCAAAAACAAAGCGTTCCCTGCCGCCTTTTCCGAAGATCCTGATGCGCTGCTGCCCGGGCGCCCAGATGGCGCTGCCGCCGGTTTTTTTCCCTGGCGGGGCCAGCCTGATGGAGAGGATTTCGCTGACGCGGCAGCCTGTGGAATACAGAAGCTCGAAAAGGGCTTTGTCGCGGGCCGTGATGAAGTTTTTATGGGCCGCGCTATCCTCCGCGCCGTCCTCCCCTTCACCATCGTCCTCTTCGACGCCATTCCCTTCGACGCCGCCAAGAAGCCTGTCCATGTCCTGCTCGAACAGGATTGCGGGCAGGGGTTTGGAGCGTTTGAGGCTTTGCACTCCGTCAAAGGGATTTGCCGCGCTTACCCCGCGTTCCAGGGCGAAGGCGTACATGCCCCGCAGCGCGGCAAGGGCGCGGTTGACCGAAGCGGGCTCGAGTTTCCGCCGGGAAAGGTACACAAGGTAGCCGCGTATGTGCGCGGGGTTGAGGTTCCAGGCGGCAAGGCCGTTTTTGTCAAGCCAGTCCAGAAAGGGGGCTATGTCGAGCGCGTAGGCTTTTACCGTTGCCGGTGAAAGGAAACGTACTTTTTCCAGATAATCAAGGTATTCCTGTTTCAGTGTTTCCGGTTCCATGTAGTGTTAATCCTCGTTCTTCTGCTCGAAGGCTTCTTCGTCTTCCGCCGCCGTATGCAGATAATCACAGTCTTTGTTTATGCATGCCTTGTAGGTTCCGCGTTTTTTGTCGCTTTTTTCCACCAGGAACCAGCCGCATTTCGGGCAGGTAGAAGATGTGGGTTTAAAGTGACTGATAAAATCACAGGCCGGATAATTCGTGCAGCCGTAGAACTCCTTGCCCCGCCCTTTCTGTTTTCTGCGGGCAACGATTTTCCCGCCGCAGCCGGCTTTGGGACAGTCGGCCAGGGGAATGGATTTTGTGTTCCTGCATTCGGGAAAACCGGGGCAGGCAAGGAAGAATCCGAAGCGGCCCAGTTTTTTTATCATTTTCCGTCCGCATTTTTCGCAGACAAACTCCGTTTCCTCCTCCATTACGCCCTTCCTGGATTCAAGAGTCCGGCTTACATATTCGACTTTTTCCTTGAAGGGGCCGTAGAACTCACGAATCATGCCGACCCAGTCCGCGCCTTCTGTTTCCACCCTGTCGAGCAGGGATTCCATGTCCGCGGTAAAATTGACATCCAGAATATTGGGAAAGGAGCCAATGAGCAAATCGTAAATCGTTCTGCCAAGCTGGGTGGGGATAAGCTGCCGGTTTCTGCGTTCGACGTAGTAGCGTTCTATCAAAACAGAAATTGTGGAGGCGTAGGTGGATGGCCGGCCTATGCCTTTTTCTTCCAGGGTTTTCACGATTGTGGCGTCGGTATAGCGGGCGGGGCCTGTGGTGAAGTGCTGTTCTGGCAGGAATTTTTCTTTTGTAAGAACCTCGCCGGTTTTCAGGGATGGCAGCTTTTTACCTGATTCCTTGGCGGCAAGAACATTCAGCGCCGCCTGAAAACCTTTTTCGACGGTTTTAGTGCTGGAAACCCGGAACAGCGTGTCACTGGCGCTTATATCGATTGACAGGGTTTTTGTTTTCGCGTTTGTCATCTGGGACGAAACAAACCGTTCCCAGATAATCGAATACAGGCGTTCCTGATCCCTGGTCAGGTAGGCTTTTACTGATTCGGGGGTATAGCTGACTGTTGTTGGGCGTATGGCTTCGTGAGCGTCCTGCGATCCTTTTCCGATACTGTAGGCGTTTGCTTCGGCGGGCAGGGCGGCGGGATAAGTCTCGCCAATAAACTTGCGCACTTCCTCCAGAGCGACGGCGGAAATACGTGTGGAATCCGTCCTCATATACGTAATAAGACCGATACGGCTGGAACCGATGGCGACGCCTTCGTAAAGCTGCTGGGCTATGGACATGGTTTTTCTTGAAGTAAAACCCAGACGGTTCGCCGCGGTCTGCTGGAGCTGCGAAGTGGTAAACGGCGGCTTGGGACGGAGGCTCCTTTCGCTTTCCTTGATGTCACTGACAGTAAAAACCTCGTTCTCCAGCCGGGCCATAAGGTCATGGATGTCCTGGCGGGATTTCATTTCCCCCTTGTCCGCGCCCGAGGCATCTTCGGCGGGACGGCTTTCCGCTGGGGCTTTTTTGTCGCCGGATCGGATCATCTGCGCGACAAAATGAGTCTTTCCTTTGGAAAGTTCCACGGCGAGAGTCCAGTATTCCTCCGGGATAAAAGACTCGACCTCCTTTTCCCGCTCGCAGATAAGGCGCAGGGCAACGCTCTGCACACGGCCGGCGGATAATCCGTTTTTGACTTTTTCCCACAGCACAGGTGAAAGGTTGTACCCTACGATGCGGTCCAGAACGCGCCGCGCTTTTTGGGCATTCACCTTTTCCATAGCGATTTTTCCAGGATGATTAACAGCCTCGCGGATGGCTGAAGGGGTAATCTCGTTAAAAACGATCCGCTCAATAGCGAGTTTCGGATTCTTTTTTATAAGCGAGTTCTGCAAGTGGAAGGAGATAGCCTCCCCTTCGCGGTCATTATCAGAAGCCAAAAGCACATGCCCGGCCTTGTTGGCGGCGCTCTGGAGTTCCCTCAGTATTTTCGCCTTTCCCCGGACAGTAATATATTCGGGTTCAAAATTGTGTTCCACATCTATAGCGATACGCGATTTTGGCAGGTCGATAAGATGACCAATTGAGGCGACAACCGTATAGCCGGAGCCAAGATATTTTTCTATGGTTTTGGCTTTCGCGGGGGATTCGACAATAAGCAGGGTATGGGGCTTTTTCTCAGCCATTATGTGTTCTCCTAAAATAGTTTCCCTGATGCCGGGTCAGGTTTCCTGTTAATTCCTCCTCCAGGAAGAGGGCCTGGGCTTTTCCCGGAGAAGACGGCCGCGTATTTCCCTGCGCCTGGAAAACCGGCGCGGCCTTACTTTCTCCACCCCAAAGGCGGATAATATCCGCGCATGATTTCACCACACAGGCGCCGTCCGTGGCAAGAGCGCGGCAGCCATCCGGGTTTATACCACATATACCAGAAGCCGGTACATATAAACCCCGGCCCTGTTTCAAGGCACAAGCAGCGGTAATAAGCGCGCCTGATTTCGCGGGAGCTTCCACCACCAGTACAGCGCGGGAAAGCCCGCTGATAATTCTGTTACGCGCGGGGAAATAATGTTTTTGCACACCGGCGCGCGGG
This sequence comes from Spirochaetales bacterium, assembly GCA_031266855.1. GTDB lineage: Bacteria > Spirochaetota > Spirochaetia > DTKZ01 > DTKZ01 > JAISAF01. The sequence continues at coordinate 16,133 of JAISAF010000178.1, read as the reverse complement.
GCGTACTCCGTTATAAGAAGCCCGCCTGAATCCAGAATACGGGAAGCCAGGGTTCTGTGGGAAGCCGGATACACCGTATCCGCGCCGTTTCCCAATACGGCTATGGTTGTGCCATGCGCCTCAAGGCAGCCGCGGTGAGCTTCCCCGTCGACACCCTGCGCGAGACCCGATACAACGCATATCCCGTCCGCCGCCGCCCCGGCGGCGAATTCCCAGGCGGCCCGCCTTCCCGCCGCCGAAGGACGCCGCGTTCCCACAACCGCCAGGAAATCCCCCTCCCAGGAGGGAACCTGTCCCCGGCAAAAAAGAAGAAACGGCGGATCCTCAATCTCCCGCAGCCGCCGCGGATAAGCAGAGTCATTATACGGCAGAAGCCGGATTTTCCGCGCCGAAGCGATCTCAAAAAGGCTTTCGGCCCCGCGGACAATCTCTTCGGTCTTCCAGTCAAGGTTCCGAAGACGGCGCCCGCCCATATCCTGAATATCCGCCGGGGAAAGCGCGCACAGGGCGCCGGTGTCCGCCACCCGGTAAAGAAGCGCGAGTTTTTCGTTCCAGCGCAGACAGGGAATTTCGTTTATCGCCATAAGCAGAACACCGTCCGTCAACGCATCGCCTCCTCAAGAATCCGTTCTTTATTTTTCTTCGCCTCGTCCCTGCGCGTTCCCGCGTTGGAAGTCGCTATAATTTTATCGTAGGTTTCCAGAGCCGCTTCCATATTTCCCATAAGATAATGCGTCGCCGCCAAAAGGAACATAGCGTCAACATTTTTGCTCTCCCTGCTCAGAATTTTCTCCACAAGCGGCAAAGCGTTTTCCGGCCTGTCCAGCTCATAAATATACAGAATCGCCAGCCCGTACATCGCCTGGACCGAAGAAGGCTCCAAAGCTATCGCCCGCAAATACGAATCCTCCGCGATTTTCATGTACCCGGCCTTCTCCGCCTCGTCCTTCAAAGCCTTCGCGAAACGCGCCGCCGAAATCGCCCGGTAAACAAACAGCCCGTGCTGCTGCGGATGAATGCGGATGGCCTCCTCAATAGCCTCCAGCGCCTTGCCGTACATCGCCCTGTCAAGATACGCAAGCGCCAGAAGTTTATAGTAGGACCCCAGGCTGTCGGCCGCGCTGACTTTTTCCTCCACAACCGCCTTGTACTTCGCCACATCCCGCTCAAGTTCCGCGATACGCGAATTATCCGCGGACGCCGTGTACGAAGGCGACTCAAATTCCAAAAGCCGTTCCGCGATTTTTTCCTTTTCCTTCGAACACGAGGCAAAAACCAAAAACGCGCACAAAACAAGCGCCGGAGCGCGTGAGCGGCCGTCTTTCGGGCGCATTTTTTGCTCCGCAAAAAACCGGGCTTTCCGCTCCAAGTCCTCGGATTTGCCGCTGCAAATCCTGCGGGCTTTCCGCTGCAATCCCTTGCGCCGCCCAGCGGGCGAATTTGCGAATGCAAATTCGCAACCAGCCTCATTGCGCGCGCGCAGCGGCAGCGCAAAATCGCTTCGCGATTTTGCCACCCGCCCGCCTCCATTGCGCATAACTGGTTGCGGAATTGCGTACGCAATTCCGCAACCAGCCCTAGTGCGCATAACAGCCCGCGAAATTGCTGGCAATTTCGCGGGCGCATACTTGCCGCTGGCAATTATGCGCTCCCTGAATTGCCAGCGGCAATTCAGGGAGCTGGTTCCGGGCTGCCGCCGCGCAAGGGATTGGAGGGATGCGAAGCAGCCACGGCGCACAGCGCCGGGGCCGCAGCGGTAGCGGAGTCCCGGAAAGCCCGGTTTTTGGCGCTGTGCGCCAAAAATGCGCCCGAAGACGGTCGCTTTCCGATAGGTATAGGATTGTAGCGGGCGCTCACGCGCCCCCGGAATCATCCCCCATTCGGGGGTGTTTCCAATAGGAAACTTATTATAGTGGGCACTCACCGTGCCCTGTGGAATGCGCCCAAATTCCGAATTACCTAGAGGTTTTTGAACCGGCCCTGTTGAATCAAATACCGCCGCCCTGGACATACCATAATCCGCCTTCATTTTTTTTCCTGCCGCGGAATTCCCCGCGGGTGATAACTGCGGTGAGCGTTTTCCAGGCTTTCCTGGTTTACGTGAGTATAAATCTGGGTCGTCGAAATGTCCGCATGGCCCAGAAGAGCCTGCACCGCACGCAGGTTCGCTCCGCCTTGTAAGAGATGCGTCGCAAAGGAATGCCGAAGGCCGTGAACCTTGCCGTGAGCGTTCGCCTTCAGAAGAATTTCCTTGAAACGCTTCCATATTCCTTTCCGGCCCAGAGGGTTTCCCCGGTAATTCAGAAAAACCTCCGGCGCGGATTTCAGCCGGGAAGACCGCTTTGCCGCCAGGACAGGGCGCGCCTGCCCCAGGTAGCGGCGAATCCACGTGTCCGCCTCCCCGCCCACGGGAACCAGCCGTTCCTTGCGGCCTTTCCCGGCTACCCTCAGAATACCCTCTTTCAGGTGTACACGGTCAAGGGTAAGACCGGCCGCTTCGGAAATCCGCAGCCCCGAAGAATAGATAACTTCGAAGAGACAGCGGTCACGAAGCCCTCCGGGAGTCGTCACATTCACGGCGTCAAGGATATCGTTGATGTCCTTTTCCGAAAAGACTTCCGGAACAGACCGGCGTATTTTCGGCATTTTCAGTCCCGCCGCGGGATTGCCCATACATTTGCCTTCCCGTACCAGAAACCTGTAAAAACCCCGCAGGGTACTTTGGGCCTTTGCCGAAGAGCGGGCGGAAATGCCACTTTTATCTCTTCTTGATTCAAGATACGCAGAAACTAGCCGCGCGTCTACTTTTTCAGGAGGCAGGCCTCTGGTTTTCAAAAAATCCAAATACCGTCCCAGTTCGCGCAGATATGTTTCCACGGACAGGGGCGCGAGATTTTTTTCAGCCACCAGATATTCTTCATACGCTGTGAGGTAAGAAGCGCGTTCCACTTTCTTTGTTTACCGCCTTATTTTTCCATCTGGGTTCCTGGCAGATTCTGTCCTATCCGGCGGATTGCGGGAATGTCCAGATCGCCCGCGGCGAAAAGGTCCGAGCCTGTATAGATTTCCCCGGTGCGGCAGGCCCGCCTGTTTCCCATTTTTTTCTCCCAGACATGGAGGGGAATATATTCGTCCGCCGAGGCGGTCTGCGGCTGGCTTACGGGACTGGGGGTGTCTGCGCACGGGTCGTCCCCGCCTTTCTGAGCGCCGGTGGCGATAACAGTAACCCGGATTTCATCGTCAAGGCTTTCATCCATGAAATACCCGGAAATAATCGTAGCGTCTTCCGAAGTGTGTTTGGTGATGATGTTCATGATTTCCTGATAGTCATTGAGGGAAAAATCGTTTCCGCCTACAACATTCACCAGAAGGCCCTTTGCGCCTTCAATACTGGCGAACTCCAGAAGCTGGTTGGTAATGGCGTTTGAGGCGGCGTCGCAGGCGCGGTTCTCGCCGTGTCCCACTCCAATGCCCATAAGGGCGTCGCCCTGTTCGCGCATAACGGTCTTTACGTCGGCAAAATCGATACTGATGTCGCCGGTGCGCGTTATAATGTCGGATATGCCCTGTACGCCCTGGCACAGAACATCATTCGCCACGAGAAATGCCTCGCGTATGGGAATTTTGGGATCAACGACCTTAAAGATATGCTGGTTTGGTATGGTGATAAGGGTGTCCACTCCTTCGCGGAGTTTCGCGATGCCGTCCTCGGCGAATTTCATCCTTTTCTTTCCTTCAAAAGTAAAAGGCTTTGTTACAACCGCGACGGTTAGAATGCCTAGTTCCTTGGCTGTTCGCGCGATAATGGGGGCGGCTCCTGTGCCTGTACCGCCGCCCATACCCGCGGTAATGAAAACCATATCGGCGCCTTTGATGAACTCCTGAATCTGCGCCTTGTCTTCAAGGGCGGCGTTCTCCCCTACTTCGGGAATACCCCCGGCGCCGAGGCCCCCGGTGAGCTTCGCGCCCAACTGTATGCGCTCGTTCGCGCCGGATTTTTGCAAGTCCTGCAAATCTGTGTTGACGGCGATAAACTGCACGCCTTTCAAACCTGCCGCGATCATCCTGTCAACCGCGTTGCCGCCGCCGCCGCCAACACCTATTACCTTGATAAGTGTTGGGCTTGTTCCTGTATCAATCTCGTCGATAATCTTAAAAGTCATATACCCCTCCCCCCTGACTTCAAACAGCCTGTATTTTTATATCGAAACAGTTTCTTCAGTTCGGTTCTTTCAGTACGGTTCCTTCAATTGCCCGGAAACTGAAAAGGCCGGACAACTGTATTTACTGCCATGTGGTACTTATTCCAGAAAATTTTTCAGCCACCGCTTGAGCGATGGAAAAATTCCTCCTTCCGGCGGCCGCTCCCCTCCGGGATTCTCCTGCCCTTCGGGATTCAGATATTCGGCGCCAAACATCACAAGCCCTACCGCGGCCGCGTAATCCGGCGATTGAAACTCCGCCGTCAGCCCGCCCTGGCGCGTGGGAACGCCGATCCGCGCGGCGGATCCGAAAATATCCTGGGCCATTTCCACAACGCCGGGCAAAAGCGCCCCGCCGCCGGTCAGGACAACCCCGCCCGCCAGTTTTCCCGCGTAACCCTTCGATTCGATCCTGCTGCGCACCATGGTAAGAATCTCGGCAACGCGCGGCTGGATAATCGCGCACAAATGCTCCCTCGGCAGGGCCAGGGGCGGCCTGCCGCCCAGCCCGGGAATGATAATTTCCTGCCCCTCTTCCACGAGGGCCGGGTAGCAGCAGCCTTCCTCCCGTTTTATTTTCTCCGCCGAAGCCGCCGGGGTTTTCAGCATAATGGAAATATCCGCTGTAACCTGATCCCCGCCCAGGGGCACTACGCTGGTGTAATAGGGCGAACCGTCCATATAGACCAGGATATCCGTAGTCCCGCCCCCCAAATCGATGAGTAAGGATCCCAGCTCTTTTTCTTCCTTTGATAAAACCGCCTTTGCCGCTGCCAGGGCTTCCAGAACGATATACTCGACCTTAAGCCCCGCGCGGTTTACGCATTTCACCAGATTCTGGGCCGAAGTTACCGAACCTGTAATCAGATGTATTTCGGCTTCAAGGCGCACGCCGATCATGGCCAGGGGATCCCGTATCCCCCCCTGCCCGTCGACAATAAATTCCTGGGGAATAACATGAATAATGTCCCTGTCCATGGGAATCGGCATGGCGCGGGCGGCCCCGATAACCCGTTCAATATCATCCCGCGTTATCTCTTTTTCCTTGCCGGTAACAGCCACCACACCCCGCGAGTTTGTACCTTCAATATGAGTACCCGAAATGCTGGTAAAAACAGAGGAAATTTCCCTGCCCGACATAAACTGCGCGGCCTCAATGGCGCTGGAAATGGGTTTCAGGGTGGACTCAATATTGACAACCCCGCCCTTACGCAGACCGGAAGACGGGGCCGCCCCGACGCCGGTTATGATGAGCTGCCCCGAATCGTCAAACTCCCCAATAACGGCGCACACGCGCGAGGTCCCTATGTCCAATCCCGTAATTACAATATCCGAGGGCAATTTACCCCTCCTTAAACCGGTAAATTATGTCTTCCGTTCTGAAATCAATTTCCTCAACCCTGCCCAGCAGTCCTTCCCTGTCCAGGGCGTCCAAAACAATTAAAACCATCCTGCAACGCTGCGCATCCAGTTCCCCCTCCATCCGCACCGGCACGTGATGGTACAGGGGATACAGAACAAACTCAAACTGCCCGCTTCCCTTGCGCACAATTTTCATTTCCGAAAACGCCGAAAGGAGAACCGGCGAAGATTTTTCCAGTTCCATAAGGCATACCAGAAAGGGTTTCAGCATTTCCGGCAGCCGTACCCCGGCGCGGAAATCCTCAAAACGGATTCCCGAAAGTACGGGAAGACTGGTTTCAGGAACCTCTCTCCCCGAAAGAAAGACCACCCCGTCCTCATCAAAGGCCAGGGGAATTGTCCCCGAAGGGCTTTCGGCAAGCGCGATAGCCACCGGCTGGCGGCTGCGCGCCACAATGCGCAGGGAAGCGGGAAAGACCTTCCGCACCCAGGCGCTCTTCACCGAAGGCAGGGCTTCAAGGCGGGATTTGACCGTTTCCACATCAAGCCTGAAATAGTAGTGCTGACCGTGAAGACCCGCCGCGGACAAAAGCTCCTCTCTTTTCAGGGGAGGGTCATTGTCGATAATAATGTTCTCAATGCGCATATTCGGCGCAAGCGCGAAATAGAAAATCCCTTCGCATAAAAGGAAAGTAATCACAATGCCAAACACAATAAATATACCGCGGCCGCGCCGCGTTTTGCGCCGTTCTGCGGCAAAACGCCCTTCCGTGATTATGTCCGCCATTTTTCGGCTCCTTCCATCGTTCCCCCCGTGCGGGACAGATTAACAAGAATACCGCACAGGAGGAAGGTTACAAAAAGCGAAGACCCGCCAGAAGAGAAAAACGGCAGGGTAATACCCGTAGCGGGGACAAGATCCGCCACAACCGCCATATTCATCAGAGCCTGGGCAAAAATACAGGTAGTAATCCCGAAAGCCAGATAAAAACCATAGCGGTTTTCACCGCATCCGCGCGCAATCGTATAGCCCTTGTATGCGAAAAGAATAAACAGCGCCAGCACCGCGGCGACGCCTAGAAAACCGACCTCTTCCGCAAGAACGGCGAAAATAAAATCCGAATGAGCTTCCGGCAGGCCGCCGAGTTTTCTGGTTCCCTGACCAATCCCCGTCCCCCACAGCCCCCCTTTCTGTAGGGCGGCCTTCGCGGCCAGAATCTGGTAATCCGCGCCCGACGGATCCTGCCCCGGATGTAAAAAACTCATGATGCGTTGCAGGCGGTGGCTTTTTGTCATAAGAAGCCCCACCCCGCCGGCGGCCGCGGCCAGAGCCAGCCCGCCCACATAAAGGAGTTTGACATTCGCAATAAAAAAAAGACACAGACCCAGAAACAGCAGAAAAACCGCCGTAGAAAAATCATTCTGCGCGAAAGTCAGTACACTCAAGCCTCCCACGACGCACACAAGGGGAAGAAAGGTATTCACAAAATCCCCCAGCCGTTCCTGCTTTCTGTACAGCATACGAGCCAAATACAAAACAAGGGCAAGCTTGGCAAACTCCGAGGGTTGCAGAGAATACCCAAAAAGAACAATCCACCTGCGGGCGCCCATAATCTGCGGCGCGAGGCCGGGGACAAAGCACAGGAGCATCAGCACAAACGACAGAACGACAAACGCGGGCGTCATCGTATTCAGAAACGACAGGGGAACACGGGAAAGCACACAGGCGCCGGCGGCCCCGCAGGCGGCCCATAGGCACTGCCGGTAGATAAAATAATAGGGATTCGAAAACACCGCCGAAGCGCGGTGATAGGACGCGGAAAAAAGAATCCCCAGGCCCATGCCCGCGAGCAGGATAATGAGACAAATCAAAATAATGTCGGCGGACTTCCGGGGAGTCCGTTCGGGAATAAATCGCGTATGCATCATTATATCTTCATCATTGTATCTTCAACGTGGAAAGTCCCACAATCAGAAAAAGACCGCCAAGGATCCAAAAACGAACAACCACCTTTATTTCCGACCAGCCCTTTAATTCAAAATGATGATGCAGCGGACTCATCAGGAACACCCGCTTCTTCGTCAATTTGTAATACGTCACCTGAATCATTACCGAGGCGGCCTCCATGACGAACACTCCCCCAATTATAATGAGAAGCGCCTCCTTTTTTACAAGAAGTGACAATACTCCCAAAACCCCGCCCAGGGACAGGCTGCCAATATCACCCATCATAATCTCGGCCGGATGCGCGTTATACCAAAGGAAACCAACGCATGCCCCCACGTATGCCATACACAGAACAGCAAGCTCTCCCGCGCCCGGCAAATTGGGAATTTGCAGGTACGCGGCATAGTCGGCCCTGCCCGACAAATAGCACAGCGCCGCGAAAGCGATACCAACCATAATAACCAGCCCCGTCGCCAGCCCGTCCAGACCATCGGTCAGGTTGACCGCGTTGGAAAACCCCACCTGAAGGAGAACCGCGAAGGGTATCCACAAAAGCCCCATATCCAGAACAGCATCCTTGAGCATAGGCAGATACAAAAGCGTGGTATAAGGAGTCCTCCTGATATACAGAAAAACGGCAATAAAACCGGCCACGGCAAACTGGCCCAGCAGCTTTCCCCACGCGGGAAGCCCCTGGGAATTCTTCCGCGTTATTTTCAGAATATCGTCCAGAAAACCCACCGCCCCGAAACCAAGAAGAGCAACCAGGATAATCCAGGTATATGTTGTACGCAAATCCTGCCACAGAAGAACAGACAGAACAATGGCAAAAAGCATCATAACACCGCCCATAGTCGGCGTCCCGGACTTTGTTAAATGGGTTTTCGGCCCGTCCTCCCGCACCTCCTGCCCCGCTTTCAGAATCCGCAGCCGCCTGATGACCCAGGGCCCCAGCAGAAAAGAAAAAAGAAGAGCGGTTATCGCCGCGTAAGCGGATCGGAAAGTTATATACTGGAAAATGTTAAACGGCCCGAAATATTTTACCAGCGGAAAAAGAAATTCCTTAAACATGAACCGCTCCCGTTTTTCCAGTCTTCCCCCTGCCGGAAAACTCCTGCGGCAGCCGTTCCAGCTCCATGCCGCGGGAACCTTTTACCAGCACAATATCCCCGGAAACAAGAAAGGCTTCCACCGCCCGGTAAAGTTCCCCGAAATCCGTAAACCAGCCGGAAGTTCCCCGAAACCCCTCCTCGCCCAGAACGCGGAAAGCCTCTTCCATCTCCTCGCCGAAAAGGAAAACAGCCGCGAACCCGCAAACCGCGGCCCGCCTCCCGATCTTTCCATGTTCCTCCACGCAGTAAGCGCCCAGCTCCTTCATAGAACCCAGAACCGCGACCTTGCGCCCGTCCCAGGCCAGGGATTCAATAAAATCCATCGCGCTCCGCATGGACTGAGGATTCGCGTTATAACAGTCACGGACAAACGTAACATCCCCGCGGACTATCTCGCCGCGGCCAAAAAGAGGCGCCACCGCCTCAAGCCCCTGCCGTATCGCCCGCGCGCCAACCCCCAGGCCCCCGCACAGGGAAATCGCGCCCAAAGCGTTACGCAGGTTAAAAATCCCCGGAAGGGGGAAACGCAGCTTTTCACCATCAAGAAAAAGCGTAAAACCATCCAGCCCCAAATCCATAGCCCCCTGAAAGCCCGGCGTGGATGTCTCCCCATAAAACGCGGGATCCGCAAGAATCCCCTCCGTCAGGAAAGCCCCGAAACTCTCGCCCTCGTACATATACGCCCTCTGCCCGGGCGCAAGAGCCTGAAACAGCTTTTTCTTTTCCACCGCAATAGCCTGCCGGGAACCAAGCATGCCGATATGAGCGCTGCCGATATTGGTAATCAGCCCCGCCTGGGGCCGCACAATGTCCACAAGAATATCCATTTCACCCACCCGGTTCATGCCCATCTCGAAAAGAGCGAAATAAGGGCTGCCCCGCATCCCGAAAACCGAAAGCGGCAAACCGATGTCCGAGTTCAGGTTCCCCTCGTTCATAAACGCCGGCCCCGCCTGCCGCAGAATAGCGCCCGCGATCTCCTTAGTCGTTGTCTTCCCGCTGCTGCCGGTAATACCAACACGAAAAGCCCCGAACTTCGCAAGATGGCGCGCAGCCAGAGTCCGCAAAGCCGTCAAAGCGGAATCCACCACAATAAAGGCGCAGCGGAACTTCCGCGCCTCGGCCTCAAGCTCTGTTTTATGCGATTCCCAGTACTCCCTGTCCGTCAGGGAAATACTACAGCCACGGGAAAAAGCGTCCGCGATATACAAATGCCCATCGGTCTTCTCCCCTTTCAGCGGAACAAACAGGCCGCCGGGAAGAACCTTCCGCGAATCCACGGAAACAGACGAAATTTCCCCTGCCGTAAAGCCGGAAGCCCGGTATACCCTGGCGCCCGTCATTGCCGCGGCTTCCTCCACAAAAAAAAGCCCCTCACTCATCGGCAGCCTCACCAGTGCCCCCGCCAGCGCCGACGCCAGCGTCCGCCTCCCCCGCGGGCCGCGTTTCGCCGCGGGGCGGACGAATCGTAATAAAACTCTCCACGCCGGGCCGCGACAGCCCCAGTTCTTCCCGGCTCAGGGAATCGATACGCTCCGGCGACTCCAGCACTGAAATACCGGCTATATTACGCTTATTTTTTTCCAGAAGATCCCGCTGCTCCGCCTCCAGCCGGGCAATCTCCCGCTGGAGCGATGAATAACGAAAGGACTGCCATACATTCGCGAAAAATAAAAGCGGAATAAGGACAATAGCAATAACAATCCCGACCCTTTTTAGCCGCACAAAAATACTCACGCCACGCCCTCCCCGCCGGCGGCGGTCTTCTCCGCCACCCGCAAACGCGCACTGCGCGAAGGAGGATTGCCTTCACACTCCTCCGCAGAAGGCATAACGGCCTTACGCGTAACAAGACGGCACAAGCCCTCCGACGCCTTTTCCCGGAAATACCGCTTCACGCGCCCGTCCTCCAGCGAATGAAAGCAGATAACGCCCAGCCTCCCGCCCTCCGGCAGAATATCCAGGGCCGCCGGCAGCATCCGGTCCAGCCTTTCCAGCTCCAGGTTTACAGCAATCCTGAGAGCCAGAAAACAGCGCGTCGCCGGATGCAGCCGCCCATACCTGTAGGAAGCGGGCACAGCCTTCCAGACAATTTCCGCGAAATCCTTCGCGATCCCAATGTGTTTTTCCACCCGCCTCCGCACAACCCCGCGCGCGATACGCCGCGAATATCTCTCCCCGCCCAGCGTAAAGAAAATGTCAGCAAGGGTTTTTTCATCCCGCGAAGCAAGAATATCGGCGGCGCTCTCCCCCCCCGAAGAGCACAGCCTCATATCCAGAGGTTCATCAGCGCCAAAACTGAAGCCCCGGCCCGACCGGCTGTAATGAAACACCGAAATACCCAAATCCAGCAGAATCCGGTCAGGCCGTTCATCCAGAGGATAATCACGCAGGAACTCATCAGTCCAGGCATGAAACCCCTTGAACCGCTCACCATAGGGCCGCAGACGCAGACAGGCCCGCTCCAGAATAAGCGGATCCGCATCCACCCCCACAGCCCGCAGCCGCGGAAAACGGGAAAGAAAAGCCTCGCAGTGCCCTCCCTCACCCAAAGTACCATCCAGAAGAAGCGTATCCCCGTCATCCGGCCGCAAATACTGCAAAGCCTCCTCTTTCATAACAGACGTGTGAACAATTTCCATCATACCCTCTAAAATTTCCCAGTTTTTTAGAAGAAAATCCGTTCCCTCAGCTTCTTCTGGTTATCCTTGTAGACTCCCCTTTCCTTCGTCTCCCTGCTATGCAACGCATATTTTTCAGCATCCCAGACTTCAATAAATTTAATGACCCCCAGGATGAGGACTTCCTTTCTCAAATCCGCATGAGCCTTCAAGGAAGGCGGAATCAGAACCCGCCCCACCCTGTCAATCTCCAGCTCCTGCGACGGCGCGATAATGCTGCGGTAGGTTTCCCGGTCTTCCTCGCTAAACGGCGACATATTACTCATAACCTTGGACGAAAAAATCTCCCACTCCTCCGGCGTATACAGCCACAGATTCTCGTCAGGCCCCTTCGTCGCCCACACAATATTCCCGGCAATTTGCGAACGCATCTTGGCCGGTATCAAAAGCCGCCCCTTATCATCCATCGTAATACCGAATTCACCCGTCAACATCCCGCTACCCGTTCACTTCCCTAAAAAAACCACTTTTTCCCACTTTTTTCACTCTTTGTTACTATAATTAAGTTCACTCTCAAAGTCAATCCGGGGATAAAAAAATTCTGTCTACATTTTGAAAATTTCTTCACGATACCCCCGCTTATGTTAAGTAAAATTACCCATACTAGCCTACATTTGTTAAGTAAAAAACCGGCTCCCGGCAAAAATCCGCTCTCAGATCGAAAAAAAACCTGAAATTTCATACAGAAAAAGCCGAAAAGCACCAAAATTAAAGTGGGAAGAAATTATTCCACAAAGTACCCATAGTGTCGACAGAATGCAAGCGGCGCTATATATAGCGTACCCTCACAAAAATGGCGCGTTTTTTTGCCCGCCCGCGGGCAAAAAAACCGGGCTTTCCGCTCCAAGTCCTCGGATTTGCCAATGCAAATCCTGTGGGCTTTCCGCTACAATCCCTCGCGCACGCACCAGCGGCAATCAGAAAGAAAATCTAACCGCGAAGTCGAAGACGGGCAAAGTCAAAGAAGTAAAATAAGTATAAGAATGAAAAGTTTTTAGTGCTTCTAACCCGACGGCGCAGGCGGAGCCTGTGCCGGGCGGTTTCTTAAAGACTTGTCTTCGACTTTTTCGACTTAGCGGTAAAAATTCTGTAAGTGCAAAAAATTACCGGATAAGGGCGTGTACTCCAAGGGCAAGACTGCCGAGGGCAAAGAGGGCGCAGCCGCCGAGGGCGAGGTTTCTTTGCAGGGTAAGGGACTGAATCTTTTGCGCGTCTTTTTTTACTGATTCTTCAAGTTCATTCAGGGCTGGCCGCAAGAAACCGGTCGATATCCCGGATGCCGCGTTCAAGTCTGCTTCTAATTTCGTTATAAGAAGCCGCGCTTCTTCCGCCCGTTTCCTGGATTCGTCCGATTCCTTCAAGGCTTTCCTCAATTCGCTGGCGAGCTGCCGCGATTTCTCCTCTAAGCTGATCCGTTCGTTCCGCGCTTCGGTCAATTGCTCTGCCGAGATTTTCAACGATTCTTCCAAGGTCTTCTGCGATGTCAAGGCTTGTGTCAACCGCGTGGTAAGTTCCTGCGCTTGTGTCCATAACTGATTGTATCTTGTCGCGGAGGCTTCCAGCTCGATCAAGGCTTCCCGCAAGCTGTTTCTCAAACTGCTCAAGATTTCGTTTGAGTTCGCGGACGAGGCTTTGGGATCGGGAATCGCGGTTCGCGAACCATCCTGTTGCGCATAACAAAATGATATTGAGAAAAACACTAAAAGCAAACAGAAGGCGGAATATCGCGCGGCGTTTTTCATTCATGGTATCTCCTTATGGCAGTCTTACTTTTAACAGTCTTAGAGCCTGTTCAAAAAACCATTTGTAATTCGGAATTTTGACGCATCTTTTGCGGCGATGCCGCAAAAGCGGGTATATTATGCGCAATTTGTATAACAAATTGCGCATAATATATTTTATACTGGAACTACGTTATGTGCAATTCCGTGACCCGGTTCCAAAGTTGCCGTTTACTGCCATTGCAGCACGGGGCGGGACGGGCTGCCTTCCATTTTCCATACGGTGCTGAAATCCCAGCCGAGGGTCTCATACTCGTCTTTTGTGGGCGGGCTGTTTGTACTGTCCGCGCCGTCTTTCCCGGTGAGGCCTTTATCCGTCCATGTACCGCTCATGGCGTTGTCGGCAATGTTATAACTCAGGGAAAAACCACTATTATTATTCCCCACAATGCGTTTAGCCGTACCGCTCCCCTCACAGGTAATGGACCCGGACAGGGCTGCGCAGCCGGTGATGCTGCCGCTGCCGCCCGACTTATAAGCGGACCCCGCTATGCCCCCCGCGCTTTTATTGTAGCTGGAACCAGTGGCACTGATATTTCCCGATGCGTAACAGCGCGTTATGGTAATGGTGACATTATTCTGAGCACTGAGGCCGCTCACGATACCGCCGGCGTTGACGTCGCCCACTCCGCTGGCGGAAACATTTCCGGTGGAATAACAGTCAAAAATCTCAGCCTTGCGCCAGATGTTTGTCGATATGCCGCCGGCCTTGATCTCGCTTTCTGTGTCGGAGGAATCACTTACAGCGCTTACATTTCCAGTGGAGTAACTTTTCTTTATACTTGCAACAGTATAGTCGTCATCAAAGTTTCCTGTCGATCCCGTAAGCCCTCCGGCCCTTATGTCGGCTTCGCCGGTACCTGTATACCGGACACTTACATTTCCGGTAACATGACAGTTTTCTATACTCCCCGCATGGTTACCGATCAGGCCGCCCACTTGACTGTCGATATACGCGGATGTAACACTTACATTGCCGCTTACGAAACTGTTTATAACAGGCCCGTCAGTATCGCCTGCCAGTCCGCCTATACTATTATGATTTCCGCCGGAGACTTCCACATCCTTTACAACGGAGCAGTCCGTGATGCCGCCGTTTCCAAACAGGCCTCCCACCGCCCCTCCGACAGCGGAAACCCCGGCACTGCCCAAACCGGCCTGTATTTTTACATCAACGGTGCAGCCGCTTATGGAGCTTCCTTCCAGCAGTAGACCCGCAATGCCGCCTATATAAATTGCGTCACCCCCGGATGTGACATTCACACTCAATACCCCGCCGGAGGAGATGTTTATGTCTGTAAATGCCGTGTTTACGGCGGCAGCGGCGACAGTTCCAAAAAGCTGTACCTGCTGCGCCGCTGTGTGAGTCATTGCGACTGAGGAGTTTACCGTAATATCCAGATTTTCTATGACGGCGTCTTTAACACAGGCAAATAAACCCCTGGCGATGATACCGCCGCTATCGCTGTACCACCCGCTTATCATATCTAAAAAATCTTCCAGGCCCGGAGCGGATGAAATATTAATCCCGTCGGAAGGAAAGCTGCTTATAGTTATGCTGTATCCCTTACCATCGAAGGTTCCGGTAAAGGGCTGGGTTCCATTCCCTATGGGCGTCCAGCCGGAAGGCAGGATAATATTGGCGGTAAGCTCATAGTTCCCGCTCAGGGGATAGTCAGGGCCGATTTTCTGAAACTGCGCGGCTGTTTCAATAGGAATATATGCAAGCGTATAGTCCATTGTATAATTTCCATCCCCGCCAAACGTTAATTCAATATCATCGCCGCTGTCCGTCAGTTTCCAGGTTCCGGCAAAGGTGGTGTTGTTCTCTGCGGAAACGCGGATCAGGGTGTATGGTTTGCCGCCTATTATCAGTTCCACCTGACAGGCGCCGCCGGATAAGGAGAATTTTATTTCAACAGAAAATCCTTTATCCGTATCAGGCTGGGATTGAATATCAGGCGAACTGCTTACGTCCGCCGGGGATGGAAGCGTAACGCTGCCGGAGGACGTTCCGCCTACAGTTGTGGAAGTTGGCGGAAGGGTATTCGGAGGCGTATCATCATCATCGCCGCCCATGGAACAGGCGGTGAAGGCTATTGCCGCAATGATGAAAAGACAAAAAAGGGTTCGGATTTTTTTCATTTAATGTACTCCTCAATCGGACGGCCCTGAGCCTGAGAAAAAATACAGGGAAGGCCGCGCATATTTTTTTTAAAAAGCTCCGCCCAGGCCTACTGACAGTATTCCTTTTTTATTGAGGCGAAGCATAATTTATTTTGTAGAAAAAATTAAAAAGAGAAAACTTTTATGGGCCGTTTACAAAACGGCGCGTACAGTACAGGGGAAAGCGCAAATGTTTGGGAGAATATAAGCGCGCGGGAAAAGAATTCCTGAAAAGAAGAGATTTATTTTTCTGATTTTTATTTATTTGAGCAGTTTTATTATATAAAATTACATTGCACGGGGGGGGGGGGGGGGGGGGTAAATTGGGTATAACCCAGAAAGTTATGGGCAAAAGAAGGTAATGCTGTAAAAATACTGGAAATAATCATTTCATGTTACCCTGCCGGTAAGTAAAACACAGTTTCGGAAAAATGTCAAGTAGCGGCAGTCCAAAAAAAAACAGAATTTTAACCGCGAAGTCGAAGAAGTCAGGAAAGTTTTCATTCAACTTACTCTTACTTTTCCGGCTTCGCGGTAAATTTTTCTTTGCGGTAGTCTAATTCTCTCCCAAATTGCGGGTTAAGTTTAGTCCAGGGGGCGGGGGAGTAAACCTGCTTAACGGAATAAAACCTTCGCGTCTGGTTTATTCGCGCAGCCAGCGGATAATTTCTCCAGCGGCTTTTTCCCGCTCGCAGCCGTCAAGGACGATATGGTTTGATTCCTTCAAAACGAAGCGGCTTACACGGGCGGCGGTCATTTTCCGTTCAAGAAAATCCGCGGCCTCCACGGGCACAGTGCCGTCCTTTTCGGATACGATTACCAGCACAGGGGATTGTATTTTCGGCAGGCTTTTCCGCGCCATGCGGACCAGGCGCAGAATG
>JAISAF010000162.1 GCA_031266855.1 Spirochaetales bacterium | reverse complement strand
CTGCTCAAATTCTTTATAATTTATCAGAATTTGAGCGCATTTTTGGCGCAAAGCGCCAATAACCGGGCTTTCCGCTCCAAGTCCTCGGATTTGCCAAGGCACATCCTGTGGGCTTTCCGCTCCAATCCCTTGCGCCGCGCAGCGCCTAACATAAGACCATAAAACCATACGTATAACTCAGGCGATCGCAATTTTGGCCCAAAATTGCGTGGTTTGCCACCAAACGCGTAGCGTAGTGTAGTGTAGTGTACGTCTCTATCACCAACCGGCTGCCCCACGGACTTTTCGCGCTTCGCGCTGCTGATTTGAAAGGCATGGTTCATACCCAAGTCATGTCTTTTTTCCCCTGCCTTTTTTGACTTCTTCGACTTCGCGGTGATTTTTTTCTTCACTGCCAGGACCCGGCTACCGCGCGTACGCATCCGTATTTATACCTGCACCGGCAGCGGGGCGGAAGCCGGGGGCTGTGGGCTGGAGTTCATTTTGTACAGCGCGCGGGAGATTTCAAAGGAATGGTCGCCTACGTGTTCGATGTGGCGCAAAATATCGATAAAAAGGATTTCCGTCTTAACGTGGGCATGGCCGGTTTTCAGGCGTTTCTGGGAAGCCTTGCGCAGAATGTCGCGGGAATTATCGATGGCGTTTTCCATTGCTTCGGCTTCCATAAGCTGGCTGGCAGCCATACGCAGCCCCAGATGTTCGCGGTTAAAGGCGAGGAATTTTTTTACCATGCCCGCGTAGGTTTTTATTTCTTCCATGCCCTGTTTGTCAAAATCAATTTTTTTGTCCGCTTTTACCATTGCGCAGACAGCGAGTTTTTTGCAGCAGTCGCCGATGCTCGCGGTTTCGTTGCAGATGCGGATAAGGAGGTTGAGTTTTTCCAGATTTCTGGTTGAGATATTTTCCCGCGAGCAGTGAACAAGAAACTGCGATATTTCTTCATACATGATGGCAAGATGCTCTTCGCTGGCCTCAACGCCGGCGGCAATTTCCCTGGTCTCCCTGGAAGAGCTTAAAACAGCTTTGGCTGTCGCAGGAAACATTTCTTCCAGAAGTTCCGCCATTTTTTTGATCTCCAGTTCCGCTTTCAGGATATTGATTTCCGGGGCCTGGCGCGGCCCGGTGGCTGTATAGACCAGCCTGTAGCGGGCCAGGTCCTCATTTTTCCGTGGCTTAACAAGGAATGCTACCAGGCGGGAAAAAGGTTTCACGAAAGGAATGAAGAGAATAGTGTTGAACACATTGAACAGCGTATGAAAAAGGGCCAGCCGGGGAGGAAGAAGGGATGTATCGCCGAGATTCCCAGGGATGACGTATTCGATCAGGGAAAGGAAGGGATGAAAAAGAGCCGCTACCCAGATGACGCCAATAACATTAAAAAGCGTATGCGCCCGCGCCGCGCGCCGCGCTGTTACATTGGTATTCAGTGAAGCAAGGTATGCGGTTATCGTGGTGCCGATATTTTCCCCAAGTACCAGGCAGGCCGCGGTGGAGAAATCTATCCAGCCGTAATAAGCCATAGTAAGGGTAACAGCCATAGCAGCGCTGGAAGCCTGAACAATCATTGTTACGATGGTTCCCACAAGAACGAAAATAATAAAGGTGGCGAAACCGAGGTCTGTGTAATTACGAAGAAATTCTAGGATTTCGGGATGGCTGTTTATATCGGGAACCGAATTCTTCATAAGGGACAGTCCCAGGAAGAGCAGGCCGAAACCGAAAAGAATCTCGCCGGTATTCTGTTTCCCCCATTTCGATATAAAAAGAAGGGGCGTCGCCACCGCCATCGCGGGCAGCGCAATGGCGGCTATGTCGAACTGAAAGCCGATAATGGCGATGATCCATCCTGTAAGCGTTGTACCGATATTCGCGCCCAGAATGACGCCGATTGCCTGTTGCAGGTTAAAAAGCCCCGCGTTGACCAGACTTACAACCATAACAGTTGTAGCGCTTGAGGACTGAATCGTCGCGGTTACAAGAAAACCTGTAAGTACCGCGGTGAAACGGTTTATCGTCATGAAGTCGAGGACATTTTTCATCCTGTTGCCAGCGGCTTTCTGAATCCCTTCGGTCATAAGTTTCATTCCGTACAGAAACATTCCAAGGGCGCCAAAAATTTGCAGTATGCGTACAATCATTATACTTTAAATATAGCAGAACAAAGCTTTTTATGCTATCTTATAAATAGGTAGCGGGATGGTTGCGGGTTTCCGTCTGTCTGGTAGTAAAATTATTTTTCTATGTCTGTATTTTTTTTCCGTTCCGGTTTTGATCCCGCAGGACACGCCACAGCCGGATTCTTCCACGCAGGACTTCGCGATACAAATAAACGGTGAAGAAGACTCGCGGACTATCACCATTACCAGGTATCTGGGAAACTCCGCTGATGTAGAGATTCCGCGGGCCTTTGATGGCATTCCGGTACGGGCCATTGGCGATCTGGCTTTTTGCAGACTCGCCCCCGAAACAAAGACAATCGAGGGCATGGACATCCAGAGCATCGACATCCCTCCGGGGGTACGCGTCATCGGGGATCACGCCTTCTATGGCAACCATCTTACCAGCGTCCGCCTTCCCGAAGAGCTTCGTGTCATAGGAAACGCGGCCTTCGCGGAAAACAGGCTGGAAAGCCTGAGGCTCCCGCACAGCCTGACTTCAATCGGCCTGGAAGCCTTTGCCCGTAACAGTATCCCGGATATTGAGCTGCCCCCCGGCCTGGAAAGCCTGGGAGGAGAAGCCTTTGCCGAAAACCGGATCGCCAGGCTTTCCATTCCACAATCCCTGCGCGTAATTGAAGACTACGCCTTCGCGTGGAACAGGCTTACCAGCCTTGCGATACCGGAAAACATTCTCAGCGTCGGCAAGGGGGCATTTGCCGGAAACGCCATCGCCGAACTCACGATACCCGGCTCCCTCGCCTTCATCGGCGAAGGAGCATTCACCGGAAACGAAATTGTTTCCCTGACGATTCCCGCCGGAATGAAAACCATATCAAAAGCCGCCTTCGCGAAAAACGAAATTGAAACGCTTAGCCTGCCCCCGGATTTGGAGTCCATCGAAGAAGAAGCCTTCATGGGCAACAGGCTGCATCAGGTAAACATTCCCGCGGGCCTCGCGGATATAGGGGAAAAAGCCTTCGCCCTGAATCCGCTCGAAATCATCTCCATCGGCGACGGAGTCCAGCTCGCGCGGAAATCCTTCGGAAACTCATTTACCGCGTTCTACGACTCCCACGCGAAAAGCGCGGATGTCTATACCTTCCAGAATAATACATGGACCTACAGCGGCCCTCCCTATTCCCTGCACGTTACTCAGGACGGAGACACAGCAGAGCTAACCATAAGCGGCTATGATGGCGATAAAACACATCTGAAAATTCCCGCCAGCATCAGGGACATACCCGTCACAGCCATCGCCAAAAAAGCCTTCGCGGGAAAAGGCATAACCGAAATCCACATCCCCGCCAGCGTGCGGACAATCGGCGACAACGCCTTTGCAAATAATCCCCTAGGCAGCCTGACCATCGGATTCGGCACGAAACTTTCCGACACCTCCTTCGGCACAGCCTTCTACCGCTACTATTACAACAACGGACGCAAAGCCGGTCTGTATATCTTTCAGGACGGCGCCTGGACATCCGATTTCAAATAAAGCCCATGAAAGAAGAGTCTTTGGGCGCATTTTTTTGCCCCAGCGCGGGCAAAAAAACTGGGCTATCCGCTCCAAGTCCTCGGAAGCGCCAATGCGCTTCCTGTGGGCTTTCCGCTACTATCCCTTGCGCGGCGGCAACTCAGAACCAGGCCCCGGAATTGCCATACGGAAGAAGAAATTTACCACGAAGTCGAATAAGTAAAAGAAGGGAAGAATGGAAATATTTTCTTCGCCTTTTTCGACTTTGCGGCTAAAATTTCTCCAAAAACCCGATAGTCTTCCGGAATATGAGAGTAAACGTCGATGCCGCGATCCGGGCTTGAACAGGCCGCGTCAAATTGCGAAAATAGAGTTGTG
>JAISAF010000144.1 GCA_031266855.1 Spirochaetales bacterium | reverse complement strand
CAGGACATCCGCATTCAGGGCGGTATGCCTCATGAGGCCTTTGTTCTGACCCATGAGTCGGTGAGCCGTCCGTAGGCGAAGGGCCGGGTGGAACGGAACTACGGGCTGGATCAGGACTGGCTGGTGAGGGATTTGCGGTTTGCCAGGATTCCGGTGCTGGCGGAAGCGAACTGGTTTCTGTTATTATAAGAACACGAAGGGGAGTTGTGCGGAAAGAGTGTGTAAAAGTGTAAAGCACTGTTACTGCCGCCGCTGCGCGGCGCAAGGGATTGGAGGGATGCGAAGCAGCCACGGCGCGTAGCGCCGGGGCCGGAGCGGTAGCGGAGTCCCGGAAAGCCCGGTTCCGGGGCCGCCTCCAGCGGCCCCGGAATGCGCCCGAAAACGTAATATGTGTGTTTATCCTGTCCTGCCTGAAAAAGTCGTTGACATGTAATCATATAGTCTTTATACTACACTACTTAAACGCGGAAATTTAGTTAGGAGTTATCTATAAAAATATGAAAAGAACGTATCAGCCTAGCAAAAGGAAACGGACACGGAAGTTTGGTTTTCGGGCGCGGATGAAAACACAGGGCGGGCGTCTTGTGTTGATGCGAAGACGGCGAAAAGGCAGAAAAAAACTTACTGTTTCTGATGAGAAAAAGCCTTACTAGAAGGGAGAGGCTCCGGGGCGCGGCGGCTTTGAAAAAGGTTTTTACGGTTCCCCGGAAAATTACCTGTTCCGGCGCGGGGCTGTTCGCGGCGGAAAACGGATTGGAGTACAACCGTGTTGTTGTGTCGCCTGTCCGCAGGTATGGCGGTTCGGTTGAAAGAAACAGGGCTCGCAGGATTGGAAAAGAAGTCTACAGGTGTATCAAGAGTTCGATAAAGCCGGGATTTGACCTGGCTTTTATCCTTTTACCGGCGGGGAGATCCGGTTTGAGCGGAACCCGGCAGCGGAGTTCGGGAGATTTTTCGTATGGAGAAAGAATTGCCCAATTCTCCGTTCTCCTCAAAAAAGCGGGAATTTTGCTTGAAGTGTAAAAATCTTGTACAGGATATCCTGAGGGGTTTCCTTATCTCTGGAATATACGCCTATCGTCTTGTCATTAAGCCTTTTTTTCTTCCCGCGTGCCGGTATTATCCGACATGTTCCGCTTACGCGCTTGAAGCTATAAAAAAATATGGTCCCGTGAAAGGGGCCTGGATGGGTTTTAAAAGGATTTTGCGCTGTCATCCGGGGAAGCCCGGCGGCTATGATCCGGTACCCTAAAAATAGGAGATCGAATGGATAAAAACACCTTGCTTGCTGTAATACTTTCTGTAGTTATTATCACTGTGGGATTTATGGTTCAAAATATTCTTTGGCCGAAGGAAGAGGCAGCGTCTCAAACCGCACAGACAGAGGCGCCTTCCACCACCGCGGCTCCTCCGGCCGGGCAGATAACGCAGGCGCTTCCGGCTGCGGATCAGGCCATACAGGCTCCGCTTACAGGGATGATTGTTCCTGTTTCCGAAGAAATACGCGATGAAACAAGTGCCCTTGAAACGGATGTTCTTTCTGCCGTTTTTGCGTCCAGGGGAGCGGTTTTGAAATCCTTGAAACTGAAGGAGCATAATGAGGAGGGCGATTTTGTTGAGATGGTAAACGGTGGAAGTTCCGGTGAAGCGGCGTTTGAATTCGCTTTTGGCGGGCCGGATGGGATTCCTCCTGTTGATACTGTATTTCATGTACGGCGGCGGGATGCGAACACCCTGGAGTTTTTCCGGGACTTTGAGATCGCGGGGTATGAGAATTCTTCTTTTCGTCTGACAAAGAGTTTTACTGTACGGCCCGGGGAATATCTTCTTCAGGTGGAAATTACCCTGGAAAATTCCCAAAACAAGTATTTGCCGCTCAATTTTAATAACATTGCGTATACCCTCAGCTATGGGCCCCAGATTGGTCCCGCGTTTGAAAAACTGGACGGGCGCTATGATTACCGCAATTTTTACGCATATATCGACGGTAAACGCAAGGATATACCAGTTGATGAAGGTAAGACGGCGGAACTTGAACAGAGGGCGGGCTGGTTTGGTGTCGCGGGGAAATATTTCGCGGTTCTTGCCGCTCCTGTATTTTCCGATTACCAGGTGCGTTTTTCCTCGAAGCCTGTGGAAGGGCTTGTGAGGGCTTCTTCTTTTTCCATTTCACGGCCTGTCATCAGAAGCGCCCGCAACACCGATACATACCGCTTTTACATTGGGCCAAAGGTCGTTGATAACCTGAATATTTACAACGCGGCGGGAGAAAACGCTTTCGGCATCAAAGATATGAATTTCAATGAAATCATGGACTCCAGCTTTTTTCTGGGCTGGCTTGAGTTTCTGTTAAAGGCGCTTCTTCAGTTTTTTTACAGCCTTGTTCACAACTGGGGTGTGGCAATCATTATGGTTACGATTGTGGTGAAAATCCTTACCTTTCCCCTGACTCAGAAAAGTTTTAAATCAACCAGCAGAATGCAGTCCCTGGGACCGAAACTTGAGGAATTGAAAAAGAAGTACAAGGATAATCCCGCGAAGATGAATCAGGAGATGGCAACTATCTACAAACGGGAAGGTATTAATCCGATGAGCGGATGCCTTCCTATGCTGCTACAGATTCCGATTTTCCTTGCCCTGTATGGTTTATTTAACAATCATTTTGACCTGCGCGGCGCGGCGTTTTTTGGCTGGATAAACGATTTGTCGGCTCCTGATTCTATATTGAATTTCGCGCCGGTAACAGTTCCTTTTTTGGGATGGAGCGATGTGCGTCTTTTGCCCATCCTTTTTGTAGCAACCCAGCTTATCAGCAGTAAAATGATGCAGACTCCCGCGTCGGTATCTAATACCCAAATGAAAATGATGACCTACGGCATTCCGGTTGTTTTCTTTTTTGTTTTATATGATGTGCCTTCCGGGCTTTTGGTGTACTGGATTGTTCAGAATGTCCTGTCGGTCGTACAGCAGTTTGTTATTAACAGGAAAAGACGGCTCAGTCAGGAGTAAATATATGATAAAGGAATTTGAAGGGAAGACAGAAAAGGAAGCGATCGATAAGGCTGTTGAGGCGCTGGGGCTGGAAAGGGATGAGTTTGATGTTGAAATTGTCGAATCGCAGAAGTCGGGTTTTTTGTTTAAGAAGGGGCGGGTTATAATCCGCGTTCATGTGGGCGGTGATGAGGTTCCTGCCCGCGGCGGGGAGGCGAATCCTGTTCCTGAAAACGATTTTGAACACGCGGTTGTTGATTTTGTACAGAATGTTATTGAAAAAATGGGTTTTCCCGGAAAGGTTTTTGTAAGTTTCCGGGAAGCGCGGAAACTCGGCCTTATGCTTGATTCCGAACATTCCGGAATCCTTATTGGGCGGAAGGGGAAGAATCTGGATGCGGTACAGACGCTCGCGAATGTGGTTGCCGGCAGGCTTACAAACGACGACATCCGTATTATTCTTGATTCGGAAAACTACCGTATCCGGCGTGAAGAAAATCTTGTTAAAATGGCCCGCAAGGTAGGCGAGCAGATTCGCCGTTCAAAAGGTTCCAGACTTCTTGAGCCGATGAATCCTTTTGAGCGCAGGCTTGTTCATACGGCGCTTAACGATATGAACGATGTGGACACCAAAAGTGAGGGCGAGGGCCTGTACAAACAGATACGTGTGTATTACCGGGGAGTGGATCGGTAAAAGGGTCAGGATAAACGCATAGAATTTTTTTCATGGAATGGGCGCATTTTTGGCGCGGGAGCGCCAAAAACCGGGCTTTGCGGGACTCCGCTATCGCTCTGGCCCCAGCGCTTCGCGCCGGGGCTGCTTCGCATCCCTCCAATCCCTTGCGCGGCGGCAGTTCAGAACCAGGCAACGCACATAATTGCCTTTGGCAATTATGTACTCATAACCAGACGGAGGCAATTTTGCCTGTGCCCAAGTAAACGCACGCGTGAGCGTGTTTTTGATAACAAGGCTTTCCGGCAAGAGGCCCTAAAAAGCCCTTGGCGGAGAATAGGTTAAGGGCCGAGCAAAATTGCCTATAAGGGAAGCTCTAAAAACTTTCACTTTGTTATTCCAGTTCTAAAGGGAAAAATTGCTGTGGAAACAGCAATTTTTCCCTGTGCGTACTACCAGCAACAGAAAG
>JAISAF010000117.1 GCA_031266855.1 Spirochaetales bacterium | reverse complement strand
GAGGCCCCACCCGTTCCCATACCGAACACGGAAGTTAAGCTCTCCCGCGCCGATGGTACTGCCTTTTGGGGCGGGAGAGTAGGTCGTTGCCAGGCTTTTTTTATTCCCGCGGGGTTACTTCCCGCCGCCCCCTCACGGGCGGCGGGATGGGCGCGGCCGGGTATCTGTCCGGCGCGGGCGGGGGCTGTTCCTGCTGCCTGGCGGGGTTTCCGCCTGAATGTTTCTAAAAAACTGTATTATTAAAAAATGATGCCGGGGCTGTATCACGCGCCCGGTACGGGGTGCCTGTCTGCCCGGCAGCCGCGGCGGACGGTTCCGTGCCGCGCGGGTACGCGCGGGCTGCCGCCGGTGCGCGCGCAAGGGATTGCAGCGGAAAGCCCGCAGGATTTGCATTGGCAAATCCGGGGACTTGCAGCGGAAAGCCCGGTTTTTGGCGCTTCGCGCCAAAAATGCGCCCAAATTCTGATAAATTATAAAGATTTTGAACAGGATCTAAGGAATCGAAGCGGAAAGCCTGGTCCGGCCAGGGGCGGGGATATGCCTCCTTGAAAATTTTTTTAATTGTTACGGGAAGCCGTGTTCTTGTTTTTTCCCTGGCGATAGTAGTATTATTCAAACGATAACTATGAAAATTGTAATTGTCGGAGCCGGAGTTGTTGGTACCCATGTTGCCAGGCAGTTGACCGAAGAGAATAAAAACGTTGTTCTTATCGAGAAGAATTCCGAGGTAGCGCGGACCGTGACGAATGATCTGGATTGTCTTGTGATGAACGATGACGGGAGTCATCTTGATGTTTTGCAGAATACCGGCATGAGCGACTGCGAATATTTTATCGCCCTGACGGGTTCCGATGAGGTAAATATCGTTACCTGTGGAATGGTTTCATCGGAATTTCCGAATCTGAAAACTATCGCGCGGGTGCGTAATCCGTATTACAGTTCCCTGAATGTTTCCCGGCGGGCTTTTATGGGAATCAACTTTATTATTAATCCTGAGATCGAAGCGGCCAATACGATGATTCGTTCCATCAATGAGGGAGTTGTAAGCGATCTGTTTACTTTGCAGGAAGGGAAACTGCAAATGCGGACTTTTGAAATAACGAAGGATTCATCGTTTATTGGAAAAAACCTGAAAGAGATCCGGCAGGAACTGGATAAGGAATTTCTTGTGCCCGCTCTGGTTCGGGATGATGAGTTTATTATTCCGTCTGGGGATTTTACGATCGGAGAAAAGGATTTTCTGTATTTTACGGGTAGTCCTGAGACGCTGAACAGCATATTGGGCGTTTTTAGCCGTCCGAAAACGAAATTGCGGAAAATCTGTCTGTTAGGCGGCAATAGAATTACCGAATATATCATAAATGGCTTATTGAGCGAAAACCGGGGGATGGTGAAAAACTTTCTTTCGACTTTCAGGATAGTTCAGGATCGTGAAATAACTGTTATCGAACGCAATAAGGAACAGGCAAAACATTTTGCCCAGATTTTTCCCGGAATTACCGTACTGAACAGGGATATAGCGGAAGAGGGGGCTCTGGAGCAGGAGCATATTGAGGATTTTGATTTGGCTGTAGCCATTACGGATCATCAGACGCTGAATCTTCTTACAGCCATGCTTGTGAAACAAATGGGCGTCAGGAAAACGATGGCTTTGGTTATTAATAACCACTATATGAGGCTGAACGCAAAGATGGAAATCGATTCTGTTGTTAGTCTGAAGTCGGCGGTAGTTAATTCAATTCTCTATATTATCCGCAAAGCTAATATAAGAACGCTGTATTCATTCTACGAGGATAATATCGAGCTGGTGGATCTGAAAATTCAGGAAACATCCAAAGCGGCGGGGAAAACCGTGCGGGATATCAACATGCCGCGGGGAAGTCTGATTATTTACATTATGCGTAATGGTTCGAGTATCATCGCTTCTGGAAGAACGGAGCTTGTGCCTGGTGATGAGATCGGCATAATCGTAAAGAAAGAGGCGATTGCGAAACTTGAGACGGTGTTCGAGAATATTCATGAACATTAAGATTATCTGTAATCTCCGGTATATCCTTCTTTGCGCGCTTTCATTCCAGAAGAAGTGACCTATGAGTATAAAAATTATTCTCCGGCTTTTGTCGATGCTGCTTGTTCTTCTTTCAATTCCCCTGGCGGCGCCCATAGGAGTCGCGATTATCTACGGTGAACCGTTTTTTCATATTCGGGCTTTTCTTCTTCCCATAGGAATAGCGATAGGATTTTTTCTTTTTGTCCGCTTCGGGTTTGGTCAGAAGGGTATTCCCAATCTTTCGCCTAAAAGCGGTTTTCTTTTTGTCTGCCTTGCATGGATAAGCGCTTCGCTTGTGGGCTGTATTCCTTTTATGGCGGCGGGCGTTATTCCTGATTTTACACACGCGTATTTTGAGACTTTGGGCGGTTTCACGACTACAGGCGCTTCCGTTATTGCTGACGTGGATAGTATTCCCCGTTCGCTTGTGTTTTGGAGAGCCCTGACCTACTGGATGGGGGGTATGGGAATTGTTGTTCTTACCGTTGCGGTTTTTCCTCTGCTGGGTTTTGGGGGCCTGCACCTGATGGAGGCGGAGACTCCGGGGCCGACGGTAAATAAACTTTCGCCTAAGATCGCGAAGTCGGCGAAGATACTTTGGGTGGTGTATCTGGGTTTTACCGCGGCGCTTACGCTTTTCCTTGTGGCGGGGGGGCTACAGCCGTTTGATGCGATTACCCGCGCGATGGTGACGGTATCCACGGGAGGATGCCGCGCCGGGAGTGCGGATGCGGGTTATTCTTCTCGGTATGTTCAGATTATTCTTATGATTTTTATGCTTCTGAGCGGGATGAACTTTTCTTTGCATTACAAGATACTGACCGGGAAATTCAGGGATTTGGTCAGGGACTCCGAATGGCGCCTGTATCTGGCTATTTTTATTGTTGTAAGCGCGCTGATCGCACACGAGTTGTGGAGGACTGGAATGTCCGCAAGTTTGGGCGACAGTCTTTTACAGGCGGGCTTTCATGTCGCTTCCCTGCTGAGTACCACGGGGTTTTATACTTTGGATTTTTCCGCCTGGGGCAGCCTGTCGCAGATTTTTCTTCTGTTTCTTCTTTTCGTTGGCGGCTGCGCCGGATCAACGGGCGGGGGTATCAAGGTGATACGTATTCTGACCATGTTCAAAATGGCGGTAACTGAGATGAAGTATCTGGTATATCCCCGCGGGGTGTTTGGTATTTTCGTGAATGGCCAGTACCTGAAAAAAAATATCGTGTATAACTGCGCGGCTTTAGTCTTTTTGTATTTCATTGTTTTCGTCGCTGTGGCGGTTGTTGTTGCCACCGGCGGTTACGACATTCTGACTTCGCTTACTACATCTCTTGCTTTTTTGAGTAATACGGGCGTGGGGTTTGGCAGGGCGGCTCCGTTTCATAGTTTTGATTTCCTGCCGCCCTATATTATGTGGACTCTGGATTTTGCCATGCTTATTGGGAGGCTCGAAGTTTATACTTTTCTGGTTATTTTTACACCGGCGTTCTGGAAACGTTAGCAGGCTGATTTCACTACAAGAGTGGGCATACATCAGAAAGAAATTTGACCGCCCGGACAGATGTATTATATCCTTCTATATTCCGGCGCCTTGTTGTCTTTTTTTCCATAAGCGCCGTAATAAATTCTGTCTGCGTCAAGGCGGAAAACCGGTTCCGGGGTTTTCGCCGGATAGCCTAAAGCGACAACCGAAAAGGGCAGGACATGGGACGGCAGGCCGAACCGGGCGGAGAACGCGCTGACCCGGTCCTCGTCGGGATACCAGCCCAGCCACACCGCGCCAAGCCCTTCCTCAACAGCCTGGAGGAGTATGTTTTCCGTCGCGGCTGACAGATCCTGTATCCACCAGGTGGTCTGTTTGCTGTCCGTTTTTCCCACAAGAAGATTTACGCACACCGCAATCGCGACCGTGGCCTGACCGAGCATTTTCGCGTAGGGACTCATTTCGGCGACGGCGGCGCGGTCTTCCTGCGCGGTAATAACGATAAATTCCCAGGGACGCTTGTTATAGGCGGAGGGCGCCTCAAAGCCGGCGCGCAAAACGCGCTCAAGTTTATCGCGTTCGATTGATTTGGTTAAAAAACTGCGTACCGACCGGCGCCGGAAAATGACGGACATAAAACGCCTCCTTAAAAAACGGCTTGTAAGGATACAGTAACCGGAAAAATCAATTCTGTCAATTTTTATCAGCGGTTCGGGGCAATTCTTTAGTTTAGACTTATAGGAACTTCTAAAAACTTTTTCGCGTGAGAGTTTATTGTTAGCGTAGTAGTGAGCCGATGGGGGAATAGAGACGCGCGCTTTGCCGCGCTGCGTGCACGGAATTGCCGTTGGCAATTCCAGGGGCTTCTGCTGAGCTGCCGCCACCGTGCTTATAGTCTGCTGTTACGTGTGCGGTTTCAAAAGCAGGTCACGCAATTAATTGCGTGCGTATAACGCGGCGTACAAGGCCCGCGCGGTTTCCGCGCGGGCGCGGGGGGTGGTGTTATGCGAAATGAATATCCGGCGGCCTTGGTGAATGCGAAGCATTCACCAAGGCCGCGCTGCCGCTGGGCGGCGCAAGGGATTCCGGGGGCGCGGGTAGCGCCCGCTACAATCCATACCTATCGGAAAGCGACCGTCTTCGGGCGCATTGAAGCGGAAAGCCCGCAGGAATTGCATGAGCAATTCCGAGGACTTGGAGCGGAAAGCCCGGTCCGCCCCGGAGGGGCGGATGGCGCCCCCTTGAAAATATAAAACCCCGCGGCTTTCGGGATGGGGTTCCTGCTAATAGTGATGGCCGAAACCGATAAAGGCCTCAAGACGTTTCCATGGTTCGCCGCCGGGCCGGGGCGGGCTGTCCATTTTTTTTTGAGGGACAACCCCGCTTAGTTTGTGATCGTCAAGGAACGCTTCCAGGTCAAGGCCCAGGGAAGCCCGCAGGTAAATGCTGCGGCTTAAAAATTTTGGGAACGCCATACACTCTATGCCGGCGGAGTAGTATATGCCGTCGCGCTGGAAATGCTGTCCTTTTCGTTTAATTAGGGCAAAATCGAAGAAAGGGCCGGCTTGTACTTCGATGTGGGGGTCCAGAAACCAAACCCACATTTTTACCGGGAAATCCAGATTCAGAAAAATGGCGGCGTCCCCTTTCATACGGTCGTCGAGAATGCCGCGTATGGGTTTTCCTACTTCCTCATCGTCTTCGGGCCCTTTATCGCGGAAAAACTGGTAAAAACCGGAAAGTCGGCCGGAAATGCCCATGAAGGACAGGCTTTTGTGTCCGATCAGGGCCAACTCCACGCTGTTTCTCCACTCCGCTTCCCGGAGATTCCAGGCAATTTCGTTTGTGGCGGACAGATCGGCGCCTTCCCGGAAGTTGTCCTTCCAGTCGATGCGGGAAATAAAGAATTTATGGACAAACCCTGGTTCCGTGCCCCGGCGGTTTTCGCTGAGATCACGATCCGGGCGGTACTTTACCCGTGTAAAAACGTCCGGACGGTATTTGAGGTTGCCCAGTCTTCCCGCGGTGAAGGGCAGGGAAAAATCCGAGCCGAAGAGGAGTTTACTGGAAAGATAGTAGTGGTCGCCGTAATAATCCTCATTCTTATAGTAATATCCCTGTACATATTCGAGTGTCCATGTCTGCGTGTCATAGGGAAAATCCACGGCAAGCCCTGTTTCCGCGTTCACCTTCCAGCCGCTGTTTTCACTTGTGTATTCGGCTTTTTCCAGGCTGCGCAGCCGCCAGTCATGCTGAAAAAGCCGGAACGGGATAACAAACTGAATTTCCTGTTCAAAGCCGTTCGAGGCGTCCCCGCTGCCGATAATGTAATCGATATCCAGTTTTAGCGGTTCCATGGAACCGAAGAAGTTATTGTCGCGGAATCTGAAACCAAGAAAAATCCCTTTGTTTGAATCGTATTTGAAATGGGGGAGGCCCAGCACGTTCCAGGTATCCTCCGCCACAACAAACACATGCACGCCGAAAACGCCGCCGGCCCCCTCCTCCGCTGTATAGGTAATGCTTCCTTTTTCAAGTACCCTTTGGGAGAGGAGAATTATTTCCTTGTCCAGAAGGTAGTCCTCCAATTGCTGTAGTGTGGAAAACCATCGGCCCTTTTCTATATCGAGCTTTTTCCTGAGAATACTCTCCTGGGTTCTGCCGTCAAGCTGAAAGGAAATCTCTTCGATGATATACCCCGCGCCGTCCGCCGCTTCTTCGATCGCTTCCAGACAAACCGGGGAAAAAACGAGAAGTAAAAAGAGCGGCAAATACCAGGCCCGGAACTTTTTTTGCATATAGAAGAAACATAGCGCATAAAAGTGAAAGAGGATAGGGGCGGTGATTGGAAGGGGTTTTTATTCCGGCAAGCGGGTTTAATACCCAGGCTGCATGGACGAGCAGCAATTGTGCATGCCCCTGCAAACGCACGCGGGAGCGTGTTTTTGCTAACAAGGCTTTCCGGGGCAAGAGGCCCTAAAAAACCCCTGGCGTATATACAGGTTATGGGTCTATCAAAATTGCGACCAGTCCCGTCCGCTTGCTGCGGAGTTGGTTGATATTATGTTCAGGTTCTTTTTAATTACATATTTGTCAAATACAACATCAATATCAGGATTTTCAGCTTTGACATTGGCGCATTTATTCATAATTTACTGTAACAGACCATGCAATGTTTCCTCCTATTCCGCCGTACCGGCAAGATATTAAAAATGTTCCGTCGGGGCTTGCGGTTTGTTTGCGGCATTCACGGTTTTTTCCCATTCCTCAAGGATATGAATTACCGGCAGCCGCCACCTGAGCCTTTAGATTCCCCGTCCTGTTCCACATATCCTTTTTTTCTCTTTTCGGCGATTAGCTTATCTGCTTCTTTCCTGCATGCTGTCGCGTCGGCAAATGATTTTTTCTGGGTTTGACCCGCTGTACCAATCCTGCCAAAAGTAACGGTAAAACTGTTACCCGTAACTTCAATACTCCAAAATTTGTTTGATTTTTCATCACTGTAAACAAATGTCTGTTTCATTGGCAAACCTCTTTTATCTAAAAGATGCATTATTGTTTATGCTTTTGTTATTTTCTGTCAAGTATGAGACTTGTCCGGCAAGCATTCGGTGGAGGTCTATGGAATTTACCGCAAAATGGCGGCAAATTCGGCTGTTTTTATATTGAAACTATTCCCGAAGCTATAGGGTTTCTGAATAGCTCTATTCAATATTTTACGGAAATTTTAAGGTAAATGGCACATAACGTTCCGGCTGTATCCGGCGTTTTGGCGGTTCGGGCTGAATTTTTGCAAGGCAGGAGCCTTGCTTTTAGCCCGGCGCGGTCTGGAGACTGCGCCGGGCGGGGATTTTTTTTATATCATATTCTTATTTTACAAACATTTTTGAGAAAAATCCAACAGCACAGCCTAAAACAATGGTTGTAATTATAACCGCGGGTAAGCCCTTGTGGTCTAATTTATAAATGAGAAATGACATCGGCAAAACAAATAAGACGGCCACAATAATACCATTTATGAATGGAATTGTCACAAAATTTATTTGTGGAATAAATAGTCCAAGAATAATCCATGTACAAAATGCTGAAATTATAAAGAAATTGTCCATTTTCCTTATAATCATAGGGACGGTATCAATAACAGCAGCGATTAAACCAATTGCCAAAGAAATAAAGAATGTTTTCATTTTACACCCCTGAAATCCATAGTGTAGTATTTTCAAATATTATACAAGTGTTTTTCAAAAATTTTAGATATAAATTCCTCGCGAATTTCAGGCGCGGTGGCGTATAACTATTATGTGCGAAAATCATTTCGTGACAGGGGCGCGGTATAGTACGCGGGCCGGCGCTATGTCCGTGCGCGGCGCGCAGCGCCGCGCAC
>JAISAF010000070.1 GCA_031266855.1 Spirochaetales bacterium | reverse complement strand
CTACGGCAGCTCAATCTCCTTCGGATCAGTCTCGCACGGCCGCACGCTCCAGCCCAGTTCCCCCGCGGCGATCTTTTCAAAAGGGAATTTCATATAACGGGCGCGGGCCTCTACCGCCGGGCTTCCATCCTCCAGAAGAATTTCCCCCGAACCCTCAAACACACGCCCGCCCCGCTTCGTAATACGCGCCACAGCCCGGGTCCTGCGGCCAACAGGCACAGCCTTAAGAAACTTAACAGTAATCTCCGCCGTAACGCTCCAGGATTCCTCATCGGAATTCACATTCATAGCCCTGCCGATAAGCTCATCCAGCACAGCAGTCGCGAAACCCCCATGAAGACGCCCCGGATACCCCTGATGTTTTTCCGTAGGAGTAAACAGGGCGGCGATCTCGCCGTTTTCAAGCTCAAAAAATTCCGTTTTCAAACTCAAGTCATTTTCAAGCCCGCACACAGCGCACATCCTGGAGTTCGGCTGTTTTTTTGTGACCGCGTACTTCTTCATTTCCTCATTCCCTTCATTTACCCATTCCCGCACCAGCAAACTTCGCCGCGTACTCCATAGCGATAATAAGACTCTCCGGATTCGCGGTCCCCTTCCCCGCCTTGCCAAAAGCGGTCCCATGATCCACGGACGCGCGGATAATCGGAAGCCCCAGGGTAACATTGATCCCGCTAACGGAGTTCCATTTCTTTTCTTTCTCGTTCCAGGTAAACCCAACAACCTTTAACGGAATATGCCCCTGGTCGTGATACATAGCCACAACAATATCGAACCAGCCCCCCCGCGCCTTGGAAAAAAGCGTATCCGCGGGCACCGGGCCCTCCACATCAATACCAAGTTTCTTCGCCTCCGCGATAGCCGGAATAATCTCCCGCTCCTCCTCCCAGCCAAACAGCCCCCCGTCCGAAGCATGCGGATTAAGCCCCGCGACACCGATCCTCGGATTCCCAACGCCGAAACTCTTCATCGCCTCAAAAGCAAGCTTTATAACAGTAAGAACCCTCTCCCGCTTACACAAATCGCAAGCCTCGCGCAGCGAAACATGCGTAGTAACATGAACAACACGCAGCGCCCCTTCGGCAAGCATCATGGTATAGTCCTTCGTATTCGTATAGTGGGCATAGATTTCCGTATGCCCGGTATAGTGATGCCCCGCCAGGTTAATCGCCTCCTTGTTCAACGGCCCGGTAACAGTCGCGTCAATCTCATTCGCCAAAGCAAGCTCAATAACCTTCCTTACAGCCTCAAACGCCGCGTTCCCCGCCATCGCCGAAACCCTGCCATGCCGCAGCTCCCCCATATCGACATTCCCCAAATCAAACACATCGATAGTCCCATATTCAAAACCCGCGTCCTTCACAGCGCTTACCGGCCTGACCCGAAGATCCGTCCCCGCAATACGGCAGGCCTGTTCCATACAGGCCGCATCCCCCACAACAAGAGGCCGACAGTAATCATACACATTCCGCAACGCCAAAGTTTTCGCCGCGATTTCCGGGCCAATACCCGCCGGATCTCCCATAGAAATTCCAATTTTTGGTAAAGTAGTATTCATATAAAAAAGATACTACAGAAGGGAATACGATTCAAGACTTGCGCAAAAACCATTTTTCTATTGGGCGCCTCCCGCCGCACGCGGCGGGACCGGGCTTTCCGCTCCAAGTCCTCGGGAAGCGCCGATGCGCTTCCTGTGGGCTTTCCACTCCAATCCCTGGCGCACGCACCAGCGGCTAAGTTATGCCGTAAAAGCGCCAGCAAAAACCTTGCGGCATTCCATAAAAAACGTTAAACTGCTTTCTGTAATGCGAAATTCAGTATCAGAAAGACTTAACGGTTTTCAGGTCCCTGCCTGGCGTAGTCGCCAGACTACGCCAGGCAGGAGAAAGGAGTTTATGTACATAAAAATTGGTGCCGTATGCTTTAGCTTTTTAATATTTATTTCGTGCGATCCCCTTACTTCAATAAAGATTACGAATAAAACAGAGCATGACATTATTATTAGACTTGTTCGATAACCTTCCGGTTCTCTCACAAGTCTGGCGAATTTGCCGCAAAATGGCGGCAAATTCGGCTGTTTTTATATTGAAACCGTTCCCTAAGCTGTTCGGAAACTGAGGTTTCCGAACAGCTCTATTGAA
Organism: Spirochaetales bacterium; assembly: GCA_031266855.1. Taxonomy (GTDB): domain Bacteria; phylum Spirochaetota; class Spirochaetia; order DTKZ01; family DTKZ01; genus JAISAF01. Next base: position 693 of record JAISAF010000070.1, on the reverse strand, counting down.
TGTGAAACGATATTTGATGAATATCCGCAATATGAAGAAATTTCCGGAGTATTATTTAAAAGAATAACGATTGGAACTGATGTATACATTTTAGCGGACTCTGCGATAATAAGACCAAACGGAACTCTTCGTATTATATCAAAACGTGGGACTGATATTATTCGAGAGATGGGATATGGAACAACAACATCGATCGATGATGTTGCTGTTGGTATTAACAAAATATTTAAAAAGATAAATGTCTATGCTGTAAAAGATGGCAACAGGATTCTGTTATATGACAAGCAGTATTTTATGGAACGGAGAAACATAAATCTGGAAAATTCTTTAAGTATCAACTTTGCTATTACTGACCATTAGGTATATAAATACTAATCTCCTGCCCTGCGTAGTCTGGCGACTACGCAGGGCGGTTTTATCTCAGGCATTCCCCGCTTTCAGGATGCCGCTGATTTCCTGTTCGCTTACATGCGTAATGGTGGCTATGTCTTTAATGCTCATTCCATGTTCAGCCATTTGAAGGATTATTTCCTGCCGTCCTTCATCGAGGCCTTCCCGGCGGGCGCCCTGTATGCGGGAATATTCATCCCGCTGCGCCTCGTAGATCATCCGGTTCTCCTCGTCCGCGCTCATCACCTGTAGTTTGCAGTACGCTTCGTTAATTACGGGATTCTTTTCCGCCAGCATCCTGAA
>JAISAF010000420.1 GCA_031266855.1 Spirochaetales bacterium | reverse complement strand
ATCACGCCCAAATAAACGCACGCGGATAGCGTGTGATTTTACCAGCAACACGGGCGAGAGGCTCAAAAAAGTTTGCGCCGTGTACAAAGGTCGACGAGCCGATAAGCGACCGTCTTCGGGCGCATTGTAGCGGAAAGCCCGGTTTTTTTGCCCGTGGATTCACGGGCAAAAAAAGGCGCACTCATAAAAAAAGGGATGCGCCAGGGACAGGTTTAATACAGAAGATTGACAAAAAACAGTGAGAAAAACGGAACGAAGGTAAGCATCATGAGGCAGATTAGGAGCAAAATGTAAAACGGCGGCGCCTCTCTGATAAAAGCGCCGAGTTTGCAGTTCGTGATGCTACAGGTTACAAACATCAGCGTTCCCATCGGCGGCGAGATTGCGCCGATAGCCATGTTAAAAATGAAAATCATAGCGAACTGAATGTCGTCAATGCCGAAGGCACGGGCCACAGGCGCGAAAAGCGGCACCAGGACTATCATGCTGGCATTTCCTTCGATAAACATTCCCACAATTAAGAGAAAGACATTGATAATCATCAGAAAAATATATTTATTGGAAACGTTCGCGATAATAAATGCCGTTAGGCGCTGGGGGATTTGTTCGCGGGTAAGTATCCACGCGAAGGCCGAAGCCGCGCCGACAATCATCATGATGGACGCGGTTGTCGTAACGGTCTCTTTGAGCGACTGATACAGGTTCTTGAAACTGAATTCGCGGAACACCAGCGAAAGCACTACCGCGTAGACAATCGCCACAGCGCCCGCCTCGGTGGGCGTAAAAACACCGATACGGATTCCGCCGATAATCACAATCGGCAAAAGGAGGGGAAAAAACGCGGATTTCGCGGCGGCCCGGAACGAGACGTTTTCAATCATCTCGTTTTTATAATTCCGCCGGACGGATATAATGGCAACGAGTATCATCATGGCAACACATAAAAGAAGACCGGGGCCGATACCCGCGACAAACAGTTTCCCGATGGAAACGTTGGCGATAGAACCGTAAATGATCATGGCGATTCCCGGCGGAATGAGGGGCGTAATCATCGCGGAAACCGCGGTAACGACCGAGGAAAATTCCTTGGAAAAACCCCTTTTTTCCATTTCAGGAACCAGCATTTTCGCTTCCATCGCCGCGTCCGCCAGATTAGACCCGGAAAGTCCTCCCATCAGCGTGGAAAGCAGTACGTTGACCTGGGCAAGGCCCCCGGGAATGCGGCGCACGCATACTTCACAAAAACGCATAACCCGCGTAGTAACGCCGGAGTAATTCATGATAACGCCGGAGCACACGAAAAACGGAATCGCCAGCAGGGGAATGCTTTCAAGACCCGCGATGACCCGCTGCGCCATAATCTGTCCGGGAAGGGAGGCATTCAGCAAAAAGTAGGTAAACGGCCCGGAAAGAACAGCGATAAATACGGGCGCTTTCAAAAACAGCGTGGCAAGCATTACCGCGGCGGCGATTACAACAACGCCTGAAGTCATTTTTCGTCCTCCTTGCGGGAAAACCGCAGATACATCGAAAGAATGTAATTGACGATCATAAGCACGCATCCAATGGGAAACGCCGAGTATGTTACGAAATAAGGAATATCAAGTATTTCGGTGGTACGCTCCGTGGTATACATTTGCATTGCGAAATTTGAGCTTTGTATAACAAAATACACAAGGATGATTACCGAAGCGGCGCAAATAACTAGTTCGACAGTCCTGCGCGCCGCGCGGGGAAGTCTGTCTACAAGAAAGTCAATAGCGACATGACTGCCGGTTCTGAAGCCGGCCCCCGCCGCGAAGAAAACAACAATCACAATGCAGAATAACTGAACTTCCTCTCCCCAGATGATTGGGCGGCCAACAAAATAGCGCATAACGACTGCCCCGAAGGTAAGAATAATAAGCACGGCCATAGCTGTGCAGGAAATAACAAGATCAAAACCCAGGATTTTTTCAAGACGTTTACAACTCATTTCGGGATACTCCTTGTAATAGAGCTGTTTAGAAACCCCACAGCTTAGGGAACGGTTTTGATACAAAAAAGGCGGAATTTACCGCCATTTTGCGGCAAATTCCATCGACTTGTGAGAGAACCGGAAGGTTATCGAACAAGTCTAATGAGCCGCGCGGGTAAAACGGGCATCCCCTCCCCCGCGGCAGGGGATGCGCTGTGTTTTTCTACCTGCGGCGTTTTTTTTACTTTATCGCCTTTGCTTTGCTGACAATATCAAACAAACCGGGAGTCCACTTTTCTTTAATGTCGGGCAAATCGTAAAAGCCTTTCGCCTTTGCCTGAAACGCGGCCATGTCGATTGTGATAATCTCCACTCCCTCCGCTTTGAACTTTTCGATTACATCCGCGGCGGCTTTTTCCTGAAGCGTATTATTAAACCTTCCCGCGTCCTGCCCCGATTCCACCAGCAGCTTTTGCTGTTCCGGCGTAAGAGACCCAAAGAATTTTTCCCCGCAGAACCATGAAGTAATAAGTTTTATATGCGCGTCAAGCGTAAGGTATTTGGCGACTTCCTGGAATTTTCCGCCGTCCAGTACAGGCAGCGGGTTCTCAACACCGTCAACAACACCCTGCTGCAGCGCGGTATATACTTCGCCCAAAGGCAGCGGCGTAGGAGTCGCTCCCATAATCTCGGTTCCCCTTACCTGAATCAGGTTGTTGGGTACGCGCAGTTTCAGCCCCCTGAAGTCGTCGACCGTGCGGATGGGACGCTTGGTCAGGGTATGGCGGTCGCCGTAGATAAAATTGGCGGCCAGGACGCGCAGCCCCTTCTGCTGCAAAAGTTTCATCTGGCCGTCCCACCAGTCGCTCTCGACAAGCTTCCATGCTTCGTCCCAGCTTGAAAAAAGATAGGGCGCCATGGTAATTCCCAGGTCGCCAACGCCCCGGTCGGCGAAAAACGCGCCGTCAGCCAGTGTGATGGACGCCATTCCGGCGAGCATCTGGTCGATGATCTCATTTTTCGTTCCCATTTGGCTTGAGGGAAAAATCTGCATTTCCATCGCGCCCTGTGAGCGTTCCTCCAAAAGCCGTTTCCATTCGTGAATCGCGAGGTCGACAGGTTCGCCAGGGTTGTTTTCGTACCCAATTTGGACGGCAAGCTTTTGCCCCGCTGCCGCGGACGAATCGGCGGAACCTCCCGCGTAGAGACTGGCAGCCGCGAGCGCGATCACCAGAAGACTAACAAAAAGCCTTTTCATAAAAAACCTCCATTTTTTTTAACCGCGGGAATACTCCCGGCGGCAGTATACGAAACATTCTACATTCCCAGGAACTGTGGCACAAAAAGCGCGATGCCCGGTACAAAGGCCGCCGGAAACAGGGTGGTGAACAACACCGCGTAAATAAGGATAAGAGCTATACGCCCAGCGCTCTTTGAAAAAACGCATTAGGAGCAGTATAGCACGGCTTCATGGAACTGGTCAACGGAATGAAGAATAATGGGGCGCATTTTTTGCTCCGCAAAAAACCGGGCTTTCCGCTTCAATCTTTTGGCTGCGCCAAAAGGATTTCCGCTGCAATCCCTTGCGCACGCATAGCGGCAGCGCAAAATCGCTTCGCAATTTTGTCACCAGCCAGGACGCATGGGAAACTTATTATCGTGGGCGCTATCGCGCCCCCGGAATCCCTGGCGCAGTGGCAGCGGCAACGGCAACGAAATTTTAACCGCTAAGTCGAAAACTGGCAAGGGCGAAGAAGCAAAAGAAGTAAGAAGGGAAAAAAAGCATTGTAGCCTTATTTAACTTCTTCGACTCTGTAGTGAATTTTTTCTTCAATGCATGCCGCTTGATAAGAATTATGGAACAGGATAAGTTTGTTTGGGAATTTACCGCCATGATAAAACGGATAGTACCGTATGCCTTGATTTTTCTCCTGTCCTGCGCGGCGCATTCACAGCAACAAGAGGCGCCCGCCGGAGAAAGCCCGGATGAAAACGGCGGGCCCCTTATACCCGTGCTATACTATGATCCGCAAACCGGCGAGCCGGTAAGTTATGTGCCACCGGATATTCCGCGCGGCATTTTACGCATTCTGCGGGAAAACATGAAATACGAAAATTCACAGGATCGCTACTACTACATACAGCAGGAGCTTTCCGAAAAGGGCCTGAACGGTTACCGGGTTTTACTAGCGGCTGATGCCGCGATTGGAACCGGCAACATAGAACTGGTACAGAAAATTTTTAAGTACTATGTAAATTTCGCCAATTGGCGGTTAGTTGAAATACGCGTAGCGGCGAAGACAGGCAGCCTTGAAATGGTCAAATTCCTGCTTGACGCCGGAGTGCCTTTTAATGATAGCGACGACTATTGGCATACGGATTTTTCATGGTTCGCGGCATATTGCCCCAATCCCGACGTTATACGCTTTCTCATTGAATACGGGGCGGATATTAACAAAACAACAGATTATCGCGGGAATTCGCTGAACCATGCCGCCGAGCACGGCAGGGCGGAAAATCTGCGGGTACTGCTTGCCGCGGGCGCTTCTCTTAAAACCTTTCACGGGCATAGCGATACCGCCCTCATGCTGGCGGCAAAAAGCGGAAATGACGAATGTGTTCAAATATTACTCGACGCCGGGGCGGATATTGAGGCGGCGGATGATTATGGCAATACCGCTTTAATGACCGCCGCCGCCAGCGGAAACGAAAAGTCTGTCCGCCTGCTACTGGAGGCGGGGGCGGGGAAAAACATCAACGCCACAAACCGCTGGGGTTCCACGGCGCTTATCGAAGCGGCGATTAAGGGAAACGGCGAAACCGCGGCGGCCCTTATAGCCGCAGGCGCCGATGTAAACGCCGGAACATGGGAGGGCGGTTCCTTCGCCAATACACCGTGGTATTTATATTCCAAAGGATTGACAGCCCTCATGCTTGCCAGCACCGCTGACGCGGTTAAAGCCCTGCTCGCCGGAGAGGCGGATGTCAACCTCCAGGACAGCGACGGCAACAACGCGATATACTACCAGTGTTTTTTCTACCGCGATGCCGAAACAATACGCGCACTCATTCAGGCGGGATCGTATCTGTATCTTGATGTCAACGGAGGCCGTGATTTACTGCGGCTTTCAAAATCCTGGTCCGATTGGGAATACAATGACGAAATCATCGGTATGCTCGAAAAGGCGGGCTGTGTTGATGAGGACCCCGACGGGGAATGGCGTGAACATCCCTATTTTCACGTTGACAGGCATTAGAGCCTGTTCAATATCCGGGAAAACCCTGAGTGCGCAAGGGGGGGCTGGTCGCAAAATTGCGTATGCAATTTTGCTGCTCGCCCATGCATCCTGGCTGGTCGCAAAATTGTCAATGCTTTGCATACACAATCCCTCCGGCTGGTTCCAAAGCCGCAAGCGTGGACGCTTGCTTCTAACTCGGCGCAGGCAGAGCCTACGCCGGGCGGGGCTGGTCGCACAGATGTGAATGCCTTCACATTTGTGCGGGCTTGCTTTTACTGTCTTATGTTAGCCGCTACGCGGGGGGGCGCGAATTTGCGGAACGCAAATTCGCGGAATCTGCCGGGACGGCCGCACAGATGTGAATG
>JAISAF010000479.1 GCA_031266855.1 Spirochaetales bacterium | reverse complement strand
CCTGGTAAACGCCGGTCTGATACGCGTTCTGCAATTCAAAAAGCTGGAAGCGGGCCATGTCCTTATTGCCGTCGGCAAGCGCGAACACAGCGCCCAGATAACGGGCAAGCGCGGAATTGGTAAAACTAATCTGCGCGGACTCAGGAAATTGTACGCTTCCCAGAGAAACCACGGCGCCCGCAATCTGGAATGCCTCTTCCAGGAATGACTTTATTTTCGATTCGTCCCCGGAATATTTCTCCTTCAAAACTTCCAGTTCGCCCCCCGCCTGAACCAAATCATTGATCAGCGCGTAAGCCTGGCCATTATTTAAATGATAGGCATTCAGAGCGTTGAAAATATTCACATAAACATCTTCGTAATCCTCTCCGGCGTAGTCCCTGGCGTTATCGTTCGCGATAAATGTCGCTATCTCGCCAGTTACACTTGTGGCATAGGCTTCTTCGATAAGACGCTCGCCCTCTCCCAAATCATTATATGAAGCGTCAAAGTTTCCGGCATAGTGATTAAGAATGCCCCTATCCAGATGCAGCGATATAAGGTTGTCCTCACCATAGATGGGATCCTCCTGCGTCTGCCCCGTCTCTATTTCCGCAAGAGCGCCAGGGAAGTCTCCGGTATCCACCGCCGCGTCAATGGGAGCCCACAGGTTTTCCGTACTTGCGCATGAAAAAAGAAGAAACGCAACCGAAATAAACACCGCACCAATTTTCCTTTTCATTTTTTTCTCCTTAAAATATTATTTTATTAAAAAAAATCGCCACTAAAACACAACCGTTCCGCACATATCAGGCTGAATTCATTTTTTGCCTCCTTTCTTTCCGATGAGAGCGGATTCTATACGGCACGAAGTCTCCCTCTCCGTTTTTCCGCAGGGTTTTCCCCCATCTGGAAGTGGAAGCGCCAGCTTTTGAATGCCTACAAGGGCTTGGGATACACCTATCACATAGGCCTTATTCTCCTCCGTCAGCAACGAAAAGGTATTACACAAATACGCCAGTGTTCTTGTTTCCCATCGAGTCATATCATCCGGCCTTTACTCTGCCACGGAGCAGAATAACACTTTATAATAAAGCATGTCAATACGGATTTGCAAAAATGGGTATATTAATGATATTTTAGTCTTGAGACAGTGAAGAAAAGAAAAATGACAGTCAACCAGCGCATCAAGCAGGTTCGCAATACTCTTAACCTCAGCCAAATACGGTTCGCGCAGGGGATATATCTGAGCAACGGATATTACGCCGGCATAGAGCTGGACAACTACAAGGCGAATCAGCGTATTATTGAACTCATCGCCTCAAAGTATGGCGTAAGCAGGCACTGGCTGGAAACCGGCGAAGGCAAAATGTTCGACAAGGATCCGCCCGACGGAAAACTCGAACAAATGATCGGCCTCTTCCGGGAGCTGAACCCCTATTTTCAGGATTTCCTGTTCGACATGATGAACAAACTAATAAAACTCCAGAACACCGGCAAAGACAAAAAAGACAGCTAAAATTCTGGCGCCTCCCCGGCGCTCACGCGCCGGGGCCGGGCTTTCCGCTGCAAGTCCTCGGAATTGCCAATGCAATTCCTGCGGGCTTTCCGCTGCAATCCCTGGCGCGCGCACAGCGGCAGCCCGCAGCAGTTGCCTCGCGGCAACTGCTGCGGGCACATAATTGCCCGTGGCAATTATGTGCTGCAACCAAGCGGCCGCAATTTTGTTCTGACAAAATTGCGGGGTTTGCCACCAGGCGCAGCGCGTAGCGCTGTGCACGTATTTATCACCAACCGGCTGCCGCGGCGGCAACTCAAGAACCACCCCAGAAAAGAGGTTAAACCTGACCCATGATTTGGGGAATGACTACCGGAAAAAAAATAACCGCGAAGAAGTCAAAAATGGAATTTCTGATTACCAGTAAACACCCCGCCGGAATCTCCCCGGATTCTATGGAGATATTAGAGAAACCGGACAGGGAAGAAATACCCGCCATAATCGACCTGAAACTTGCCCGGTATACAAAATACGACAGCCGGACGGCAGCTCAAAAGTAGGCCCCGGAATTGCCGCGAGGCAATTCCGGGGGCAGCTAATTGCCTTTAGCAATTAGCTGCGTATAACCAGGCGGGCGCAATTTTGTTCAGACAAAATTGCGTGGTCTGCCACCAAGCATGAAGCGAAGCGGAGTGCACGTATTTATCACCACCGGCTGCCGGACGGCTCGTACCGGCTGATCCGCACGGACTGGTTTTTTGTAAAATTTTAAATGACAAAATAGGCTTTTAGGGGTATGATAGGATAGTTTCAGGAGACTACCGGAAAGCATGAAAAGGACAATCATTTCCCTATATCGAAGCCGAAGAATTTATATTGCGGATAACTATAAATAAAGAGTCGGTTTTAAGACCACTGAATACCGCCAATAAAAATAATAAATAGTGAAGAATATAATATTAGATTCAAACAGCAATAAGATTTTAGCAGGGAGGAAACTATGAAAAAAATCATTTTCGCGGCGGCTTTGATTTCCGTCCTGTTACCGGGTTGCTCCACGATAGAGTTTAATGTTGGCGTTCCCAGTTATGCCGAGAGTGCCGACGGTGTTGACTCAGAAATAACGATGTGGGACCTGGGAATATCGGGGGATATTGAAATCACCGATTTTGTCGGGATAGGCTTATATGAAAGTTCTACGTTCCCTCAGAGAATAAAGACAACCGAAGACGGCCTGTTACCGGCTCTCCGGCTTTTGTACACTCCACAGTTTTTTTAGCCTCCCGCCCGTGTTGCTGATAAAATCACACGCTGTCCTTGAGCGCGTTTGTTTTGAGCGTGGTAACTAAAAAATCTTTCGCAGGTACATACACGGAATGCCGTACTGCGCCGCGATGAAATGTTCGCAGCGGCAGCCGTCAAAGCGTTCCCAGTCCCCGATGAACACCGCAATATCGGCACGGGCAAGCCCTTCACC
>JAISAF010000475.1 GCA_031266855.1 Spirochaetales bacterium | reverse complement strand
GCCTGTTCAATAACTTGAAAAGCCTCTGCGCGCACACGGGGCTGTTCGCAAAATTGCATGAGCAATTTTGCTGCTCGCCCATGCGTCCTGGCTGGTGGCAAAATCGCGAAGCGATTTTGCGCTGCCGCTGTGCGCGCGCAAGGGATTGCAGCGGAAATCCTTTTGGCGCAGCCAAAAGATTGAAGCGGAAAGCCCGGTTTGCGGCGTTTTACGCCGCAAATGCGCCCAAATTCTGAATTACAAATGGGTGAACAGGATCTTAGAAATTCCCGTAAGCTTTCAGGCTCCTGCCTCTGTGCTGGCTACCGCATGCGCCGCGCCGGTTTGAAATTTGTCCGGAAAGCGGCTGTGATGTGAATAGTATATCCGGCTCACAGGAGTCATTGTGAAATCAATTTTTCTTAGTATTTCTTCCGGCACAGGGCTGGAAGAATGCGCCCGCGCGGCGGCGCTTACCCTGGAAATGATAATCCGGGATATAGACAGCTGCGATAAAAAAGAGGAACCGCTTAGGGCTGTTGTCATAGGAACGGAAGTCTCCCGCATACAGGGGAACATCCGCTCGGCGCTGCTGCTTGTTGAAGGCCCGCGCGCCCTGTCCTTTGCCCGCGAATGGACAGGAATCATTCAATGGATATGGAAAAGCGCTTACCGGCCGCACCATAAACGAAAAAACTGGTTCATTTCGGTGAAATCCTGGCAGCCGCCTGAAAACGGAAAACTATTCTCCCCCCGCGATGTGCGTTTTGAAACCGCCCGTTCCACAGGCCCCGGCGGCCAGAATGTCAATAAAACCGAAACAGCGGTACGCGCGGTACATATCCCGAGCGGAAAGAGCGTTGTTTCCAGGGAACAGCGATCCCAGGCCGTGAACCGGAAAACCGCGCTGCTGCGCCTTGAAGCGCTTTTCAGAGCGGAAGAGGAACGGCGTCAGGACAAGGCCCGGTCGGGCCTGCGCCACAGCCACTATGAGCTTGAACGGGGGAACCCCATCAGAATCTATGACGGGAAAACCTTGTGCCTGCTCGCGGATTATAGTTCCCGCACAATACTTCCCGCAAAAAGGACGCGATATGACTGAAACAAAAGAAATTATAACTGAACCAAAAGAAATTATGACCGAACCAAAGGAACTGAAACCAATTCTGGTTAAAGGAAAGTATAACGAAGCGCTTGTCTTTGCCAAAGCCATCGAAGCGAACTGCGAAGACAAACTGCGCCAGTATCTGGATCATCCGGCCTTCGCGGATACAAAAGTGCGCGTTATGTGCGATGTTCACCTGGGAAAATCCGCCGTGGTGGGTTTTACCGCCACAAGCAATGAACTTGTGATACCATCTTTTGTGGGCGTCGATATAGGCTGCGGTGTGTGCGCCTGCGATTTAGGCAAAGGAAGCTACCGCTTTGATAAACTCGACGCGTTTATCCGCAAAAATATTCCCGCCGGAATGAATGTCCACGGGGAACTCCATGAAAAATTTGAACGCGCCCTGGCTTTTATCGCGAAGCGGGAAACAAACCCGCTGGCCGCGGATCCCGGCAGCTTCAAAACAGCCCTGCGCGAACTCTGCGAAAAACAGAAATCTTCGGCGGGACGGGTGTTCTCTTCCCTGGGCACACTCGGAGGCGGCAATCACTTCATCGAAATTGACAGCGGCGATCAGCATAGGAGATGGCTCCTCATTCATTCCGGTTCCCGCGTTCTGGGCGCGTATACCGCCGGCTACCATGAAACAATGGCCTTGAGAGAAACTCCCGAAACAAGTCCCATAAAGTATCTGGCCGGAGCGTCCGCCGCGGATTACCTCTCCGATATGGCGCTTGTTCAGTTATACGCAACATTAAACCGGGCGCTGATGGCAATGATTATAGCCGAAGGTTTTTTCAAAATTGATATACGCGATGCCGAATACCGGGACAGCGTTCATAATTATATTGATTTCGCCGCTTCTGTTATACGCAAGGGAGCCATCTCCGCCCGCAGGGACGAAAAACTGGTTATCCCGTTTTCCATGTCCGAAGGCGCGATCCTTGGACGCGGCAAGGGGAATGACAACTGGAACAACTCGGCGCCGCACGGGGCGGGAAGAAAAGCCTCCCGAACCCAGTCGGGAAAAGGGCTTTCCCTGGATGAATACCGCCGGCAAATGAAAGGCGTCTGGTCCAGCACGGTGTGCAAGGATACCCTCGACGAAAGCCCCATGGCATACAAACGGCCCAGAGATATTCTTGAATGCATCGCGGACAGCGTCGAAGTGGAACAGCGCCTGAAACCTCTCTATAATTTCAAGGCGGCGGATTAATCGATCGGGAAATTTGGGCGCATTCCGTGGGCGCGTAAGCGCCCTATAATAAATTTCCTATCGGAAAGCGACCGTCTTCGGGCGCATTTTTTGCGGCTAACGCCGCAAAAAACCGGGCTTTCCGCTGCAATCCCTTGCGCAGCGGCAGCGCAGCACGAAAGTGCCGTAAGGCAATTTCGTGGACTGGTTCTCAAGCTACAAGCGTAACAGATGGCTGAAAGCGTGGTGGCAGCAGCCGGTAGTGCACAGCGCGTAACGCGCTGTGCCTGGTGGCAGGGCGCCGGTCAAAGCTAACTTAAAGGGCCAGCGTTTTAAGTCCGGGCCAGACAAGTTTTTTGAGGCCCTGGTCATCGGTAAGAAGGATTGCGCCTAACGCAATGGCTGTGGCGGCAACGATACAGTCTGGGAGTTTGATGGTGGTAGTACGGCGGATTTCGACAGCGATTTTCTCAACCGAATTGTCCAATGGCGCTACAATTACACTGGTAAATTGCTGGGCATGGTCAATATCATCACCCAAAGAAGCAAGATTGTATTTTCCGTCTAATAGTTTAATGCCCGCGCAGATATCGAATACGATTTTAGTCCCATTCATCCCGCATTGCCCTTTGATACGCGACCCCATTGCCAAAGGCCCCGGGAAGCGTCCCAAAGTGCCGGGAAATGGGCTTGCGGCTGGGGTCGGCGGCCCTTGCCGCCGCTATCTGAAGGGCTTCCGCGATGGTATGGGGCGAATTTTCAGCGATATAGGAATCCAAACCGGGCAGTCCGGAAGAAGCGGTATTCATATCCTGGAGGCGTTTTTGCTTCAATGCGGCAATAAACTCAAGGGCTTCGTGGACGCACGCTGTGGGAAGAGTTTGAATTTCCTTTATAAGCAGTTCCGTATCGGACATGGCGTTTACCTCCGTATCTTAAATATAACATACATTGAGAGGATAACGCAAGTGAGTATGGGCAGAGCATCGGCGTTTATCGCGGTTATTAAAATCAAATTGAGCGAAGCGCAACAAGCCGCCTGCCGCTGGCAGCCGGAACCGACCATTCTGCGTAAAGAACACTTGCAAAATCGTTTCACGATTTTGCAGGTCTGCTTGTACGGCTTGGTATAGAAGACGGCCCGCGGATTTCCGCAGACGGAAATCCGCGGGAACCTCTAAAAACTTTCCATTACTGGTAGTACGTACAGGAAACTTTTATACCTGTAAGCGTAACAGTTTATTGTTAGCGTGGTGGCGGCAGCCGGTAGTGATAGCTACGTGTACTCCGCTTCGCTCTGCGCCTGGTGGCAAACCCCCGCAATTTTGTCTCAAAATTGCGACTGGCGGGTTGCAGTGCATAATTGCCAGCGACAATTATGCACCCACGGAATTGCCGCTGGCAATTCCGTGGACTGGTTTTGAGCTGCCGCTCACAGCAATTTTTTCCTTTAGGACTCGAAATCATAAATTGAAAGTTTTTAGAGCTTCCCGTATAGGCAATTTGCTTCGCAAATTGCCTCCGCCTGGTTGCGCGCAGCGAATTACCAAAGGTAATTCGCTGCCCCGGAATTGCCGTGGCAATTCCGGGGCTGGTTCTAAGCTGCCATGCGCGAGGGATTGGAGCGGAAAGCCCACAGGATTTGCAGTGGCAAATCCGAGGACTTGGAGCGGAAAGCCCGGTTTTTTTGCCCGGCCTTGCGGGCAAAAAAACGCGCCCAAATTCATTTTATCTATTCCCATACTCCGGCGATGTGCAGGCCGCATTTTGCGCAGCTTCCGTTTTTCAGCGCGTGGAGACTTACGCGGTAGCCTTGCCGGCGTATCAGAAGTTCGCCGCAGGAGGGGCACAGGGTATTTGTTTCTCCTGGTACATTGCCGGGGTACACATAACGCAGTTTCCGGCGCGCGGTGTCCAGAAGCGGGGCGAGATTTTGATATGTTGAGCCGCGGATCGTATAACGGTACATGGGCCGGTAACAGGAAAGGTGCAGGGGAATGTCGGGGTTTAGATCCGCCAGGAAGGTGGCAATCCGCTCCATTTCAATGGGGGAATCATTTTTGCCGGGGATAATCAGGGTGGTAACTTCAAGGTGAGTCCGGGTCGCGGCCAGTTCCAGAAAGCGCAGTACTGGTTCCAGGCTTCCGCCCAGCTCGTTGTGATAAAAGTCATTGGAAAAGGATTTTAAGTCGATGTTCGCGGCGTCAAGAAGGGGCAGCAGCCGGGTGGCGGGGGCTTCATTCAAATAGCCGTTTGACACCAGGACGTTTTTCAGGCCGCGCCGGCGGGCTTCCTGGGCGCTGTGCAGAAGATACTCAAAGTGGATAAGGGGTTCGGAGTAGGTGTAGGCTATTCCTATGGAGTTTTCGCGCAGCGCGGCTTCCACAAGTTCTTCGGGTGGAGTTTCCTGTCCTTCACCGGGAAATTGCTGGGAGATGTGGTAATTCTGGCAAAACGGGCAGCGCAGATTGCAGCCGTAAAAGCCGGCGCTGAAAATATTTCTGCCGGGGAAAAAATGGTACAAGGGTTTTTTTTCGACCGGGTCGGCGGCTGCGGCGGAAATGTGGCCGTAAAAAGGAAGACTCATGTCGCCGTGTTCATTTTTCCGTACGCCGCAGATACCGCTTTTCCCGTTCTGTAAAAGGCAGGAATGGGGGCACAGCAGACATCTCAGGCTGGAATCTTCCGGGGAAGATTCCGCGGCTTCCTGCCGGACGTACAGGGCGGGCGTTACGGGCATTATATATGCGAGGCGATTTCGTCGTGACCGGAGAGAAGCCGCGCGTGCAGGGAGGCTGTGTCTTTCCGGGTGATTTCAATATCGGCGTCGATGAGGGTTCCAAAGATATTCAGGGAACATTCCTGTACGATCGCGGGAACCGGGAAATCTTCGCATACCTCCGGGGCGCTAGGGGAGAAGGTAAGCGCGGCGGAGGAAATTTCCTCGATACGGCCCTGAACCAGAACCAGGTTTTCGGGATGTGTAAAAAGTATATCCGCTGTTTCGTCTTTCGCCGGGTGGTAGGAGGAATTTCTTTCCGGGGTAATATAACTTCTGAGTTTTTGTAAATCACTGGGTGTGTCCAGCTTTTCCGGGATGACCGCGCTGACTTTCAGGTGTTCCGCTTTTTTTAGCTCATCGTCATTAAAGTTTTCCCCGCATAGCAGAATGAATGGAACTTTTTCCGCCGGAGGCGAGTACGCGCGGAAGTAGAGAAGGAATGGTTTCCAGTGCCGGGGAAAATCCTGTGCGGAAAAAATAATCACATCGGGGGCCATTTCGCCGACGTTGTCCATAGCCTTTATTGGATGCCAATAGTGGACGATTTCCGCCCCGCGCAGGGAAAATTCCTGTTCCAGAAACCTTTTCAGGTCCTCCCGGTCGGCTACTAGTAAAATCTTCATCGCTTGCTTATCTCAGGCTTTCCGTGCCTCTGTTTTGTACTTCATAGTTATAAATTATCCAAATTGAATCGCGTTTTGTCAAATAATACTTGAATAATTTCACCTCTCTGTATCCTGCGTAATTGTATTTCTGAATGACATCCACTGTTGCCTCTATAGGGGTGTAGGTTGTTTTGATGATTTCAAAGTCGGAGGGAATCACGATAATGTCGTTATCGATCAAGTCGTTCTTCAAATCATTCCTGAATTTCCGCAGGGTTTCGATTCTCTGCGCTTCGGACATATTCCTGTACCCGCTGGATCCTGGCAGGCTCCTGTACAGGCTTTCAATGTCAAGATACAGGAAAAACTTTTCCCACTGTGCCTGCTGGCGCGCGCTTAAAAAGTAGGATACTACCTGATCCGGGGGCAGGGGGAAGCTTTTGAGAATTTCCCCGCTTTCCTGGTCAATCCTGTCCTGTACCGCTTCCATGCCTACAACCGAAGGCCGCACGGACAGGGGCAGTTCGTTTGAAGACTTGTAGGGGGAGGTTTGCCCGGAAGTAAACAGTTGGGGGTAAAAACGCGCCTGGATAGTATACATGCCGGAGTTTTCCAGTCTGACGAATTCCTTCAGATTCAGCGTAAAGGAAAACTCCTCGCCCGGTTCAATGGAAATTTCGCGGAAGTAGACAGGTTGATTTGAGTTTCTGTCTATGATAAATTTAGGATAGGGCTGGAGGGACTGGTTCGCCATGTCCTTGACGTCGAAATCAATACTGAATACCCTGTTGTCGGACAGGCGGAAATGATATACTGATGGCGTTTTGTTCAGCAGGGTGATTTTCAGCTCAATATCCGATTCGGGATAGTAAATCTTTTTGTTGTAGTACCGTATGGAAAAATCAATATCGGCCTCCGCGGCCCAGGACATCCCCAGTATGATGAGAAAAAAAGCGCCTGAAAAGGCTGTCTTCCTTAACAATGATACCATATTATTTTAATTTTCGGTTCGTAAAATGATAACATTATTTTTAAATGAAGCTCTCAGGATGCTTCAAGCCTCCAGCGACTATAAAGCCCTCCGCCGCCGCATGGAAGAAGGCCGTTTTCCGCTGAATGTGTATGGCCCCGAAGGCAGTTTCTGCGCGCTTTTGGTAAAAACCGTTTTCTCCCAGCGCGGCGGGCCTCTTTGTATCATTACTTCCACCGAACAGGAAGCCGAAGACCTGGTCGCGGATCTCAGGCTTTTCCGGCTTCACGCGGAACTTTTTCCCTGGTGGGGCGTCGCGCCTTACAAAAAACTTCCGTTTTCGTCGCCCGTTTTCGGGCGCAGAGTAAAAATTCTCAATGATCTCCTGCGCCGCGCGCCTTCGGCCGTGGTAATTCCCCTGCGCGCCTTTCTGACGCCTGTTCCCGATCCTGCCTATATCCGGCAGAACGCCATCAGTATTGAAAAAGGCGCTGCCATCGACCCCATTGCCTGTAGCCGCAGCCTCCAGAGTTTCGGCTACCTGCGTGTGCCCCGTGTTACTGTCCCTGGTGAATTTGCCCTGCGCGGTGAAGTCCTGGATATTTTTTTACCAGGATACGATACCGCCCTGCGCATAGTTTTTGATTTTGATCAGGTAGGGGACATCCGCTTCTTCGATACGGAAAACCAGGCTTCAACTGAAAGTATCAATGCCATTACCCTGTATCCAATGAAGGAAGTAATCTGGACCGATGAACGCATCGCCTGCCTGGCGGACAACTTGAAAACCATACCGGAAATCGGGCATGACGCGCCTGCCCTTCTGGAAGAGCTTATTGAAACCCGCGGCTTTGAAGGCGAACATATATTCTATCATCTTGCGTTTCCCCGCGTTCACAGCCTGATGGAATATTTTCCCGCCTCCTGCCGTGTTCTCTTCCTGGGGGAAGAAAGAATCAATACGGCCCGCGAAGCGCTGCATAGGGAATATGAAGGACTTTATGCCCACGCCGAAGCCCCGGCCCTGCCGCCACGGACTGTTTTGTCCAGCCTTGAGCCTCTTCGCGCGCGCAGCGGGAACTCCATCCATATAAACGTTCTACCTGAAACCGGAACCGAAAGCGGAAACTCAAAACCCCTCAACCTGCGGCCCGATATGCCCAGATCCTTTTTCGGCAATCTTGATTTTTTCCGGGAGGAGCTTACCGCGCTCCTGGAAACCGGATACTCCGTCTTTATTTTCGCGGACACCGAAGCCCAGGCTATGCGTATTACCCACATCCTGCCGGAAACCGCCACACAAAGCGGCAGGGTCAGCGTTATCCCCGAAAGTATATCCGCGGGCTTTACCTTTGCCCCCGCGAAAATAGCCGTAATTACCGAGGGTGAAATTTTTGGCCGCCGCCGCCGTATTCCCAAATCCATAAAAACCGTGGAAAGCCGCGCCATTGACAGTTTCGTCGATCTTTCGGAAGGCGACTTTGTTGTCCATGTTAATTACGGCATAGGCCGCTACAAAGGCATCCAGCGCATTAAGGCAAGCGGCAACGAACGCGATTACATACACCTTGAATATTCCGGGGAGGAGTTTATCTACCTTCCCATTGAACAGGTGAATCTTATTCAGCGTTATATCGGTCACGAAGGCAGCGCCCCACGGCTGGACCTCATAGGCAGCAAATCCTGGGAAAACCGGAAAAACCGTGTCCGCAAATCCGTGGAGGACATCGCGGCCCGCCTTATCGGCCTGTATTCAAAACGCAAAAAAACCAGAGGCTTCGCCTTTCCCGCGGACACGGAATGGCAAATTGAATTTGAAGCCGCCTTCCCCTTTGACGAAACCCCGGATCAGCGTACCTGTATCGAGGAAGTCAAAGCCGACATGGAAAAACCCGTACCAATGGACAGAATGATCTGCGGCGATGTTGGCTACGGCAAAACCGAAATCGCCATCCGCGCCGCCTTTAAGGCCGTCAGCGGTGGCAAGCAGGTTGCCATACTTGCGCCAACAACAATACTTGCCGAACAGCACTATGAAACCATCACTGAACGCATGAAAAAATATCCAGTAACCGCCGCCATGCTTTCCCGCTTTGTCACAAAAGCGGAACAGAAAAATACCCTCGCGGGTCTCAAGGAAGGCAAAATAGACCTTATTGTCGGCACACACCGCCTCCTGCAAAAAGATGTAGCATTCCGCGATCTGGGACTTATCGTTGTAGATGAAGAACAGCGCTTCGGCGTCAAGGACAAGGAGCGCCTGAAAGAGCTGAAAACCTCCGTCGACTGCCTGACCCTTACCGCGACCCCCATCCCCCGGACACTCCACATGTCCCTTTTGAAAATACGCGATATGTCCGTACTGAAAACTCCGCCAGCCAGGCGCCTGCCCATCGAAACGCACATTATGGAGTTCAGCCCCAAAACCATAGCCGGAGCCATACGCCGCGAAATTGCCCGCGGCGGTCAGGTTTATTACCTCCACAACCGCGTGGAATCCCTTCACGATACCCGGCTTTTCCTGCAAAATCATGTACCCGAAGTCCTCATCTCCACAGCGCACGGGCAGATGTCCGCCGAAGAACTGGAAGACATCATGCACCGCTTCATCCACGGCGGCATCCAGGTACTAGTATCCACAACCATCGTGGAAAACGGCATCGACATTCCCAACGTGAATACCATCATTATAGACCGGGCCGACATGTATGGCATTTCCCAGCTCTATCAGCTTCGGGGCCGGGTAGGCCGATCCGACCGCCCGGCTTACGCCTACCTTTTTTATCCGACCGACAAAGCGCTTTCGGAAATCGCCATGAAACGCCTGCAAATCATTTCCGATAATACCGCCCTCGGTTCCGGTTTTAAGATCGCCCTAAAGGACCTTGAAGTCCGCGGCGCGGGCAATCTCCTGGGCAGGGAACAATCCGGCGATATCCTGAGCGTCGGCTTTGACATGTATCTGCGGCTTCTGGATGAAGCCGTTGCCGGTCTTGAAAACAAGGAAACTGACGAACTCCCCGAAGTTTATCTGGAGCTTGAATATTCCGGCTTCATTCCTGACACCTATATCGGTGAAGCCGAAGAAAAAATGGAAGTCTACAAAAAAATCGCCGCGGTTGGCTCCGACGAAGAGCTCGCCGGTCTGGATGTCGAACTAACCGACCGCTTCGGCCCGCTGCCCGCCGAAGTTCAAAGCCTTCTCGCCCTTGCCGAAATCCGCATCATCTGCAAAAAACTCTGGATATCCTCAGTCCGGGAACGCAAAGGCCGGCTCGAACTTGAATTCTCAAAAGTAGCCAAAATACCAATTAACCGACTTCTCGCCCTCATCCGCGACAGCCGCGGGCAGCTCCGTCTTGACCCCCACCGGCCCTACATCCTCATCATGGACACCAAAGCCGTAGACTTAAAAGGAAAAAGCGAATTCCTGCGCGACAGATTATCCGTACTACTGTAAAAGCGCGGAAGTTTATTCTGTTGCGGAAGAATTTGGGCGCATTTTTTGCGGTCAGGGAATTTGCGGCGCAAATTCCCAAACCGCAAAAAACCGGGCTTTCCGCTCCAAGTCCTCGGATTTGCCAATGCAAATCCTGCGGGCTTTCCGCTACAATCCCTTGCGCACGCACCAGCGGCTGCGCCATACGGTTTTTTGCAAAGCAAAAAACCGTATGGCGTATAACACCGGCTGCCAGACGGCGGTGTGTGGAATTTTTGCCCGTCAAAAATCCGCGCTCCCCTCTCCCGCAAAATTGCTCCGCAATTTTGCGGCACATTCGCCAGACTTGCAAGAGAACCGGAAGGTTATCGAACAAGTCTATTATTATATTCATGTCTGCATTGTGTTTTTCAGTTGTCTGTACTTTGCGCTGATTCCGGCGCTTTATCGTAATCAATTGCCTTCCCGACAGCAAAATGAATAAAAAAATCAGGATAGCCGTCTACCGGCAGCCAGTACGTAATGATTTCTTTTTCATAAAATTTCAGTTTCTTAAA
>JAISAF010000265.1 GCA_031266855.1 Spirochaetales bacterium | reverse complement strand
AAGTCCTCGGATTTGCCGATGCAAATCCTGTGGGCTTTCCGCTGCAATCCCTTGCGCGCGCCCAGCGGCGATCAGCAAAACCCCTAAAGTACGCGATTGCCTGAAACCGGGACGCCGTATACGGAAGTAAAACTTGCTGGTCTATAAATAATAAAGCTGTTCGTAACCTTGCGATTCCGAACAGCTTCGGAAACAGGTTTGATATAAAAATAAAGCTGTTCGCAAACCTCCGGTTTACGAACAGCGCCGGTGTTCAATTTGATGTAAAAATGAATAGAAATGAGGTTTTTTATGGAACGAGTGTGCAGGGTTTCCGAAACGATAAGCAGGGCAGTGCAGAAAATTGAAATGTTCATTGGCGTGGCCTGTCTTTTTGCCCTTTTTGTGCTGATGATAGCAAATACCTTTGGACGGTATCTGCTCGCCATGCCCATTTTGTGGGCGGATGAACTGAACAATTTTCTTTTTGTGTGGGTAGGGTTTCTTGGCGCCGCGTATATTATGGGTAACGATGGTCATATCCGGGTAACGGCTATTTTTGGTGTTTTGTCACGTTCGGGGCGTTTTTGCGTTTTACAGATTTCAAATCTTATTTTCCTGTTTATGTGCGGTATCTTTATGGAACCCTGTTACCGTCTGCTGCGGGCGGTAACTTTTTCCGGTATCATGCGCATACCTCTGGAATACATTTACATTATCATCCCTTTAAGTTTCGGTTTTATGGGGCTGCATATCATCAACAATATGTTCCAGACTACGCTGCGTTTCAGGAAAAAGGAGCTTTAATATATGTCATTTTCGGTGTTTTTAATAGTTTTTGCTGTTTTTTTCCTTTTTGGGATGCCTATTGCAGTATCAATGATTTCTTCGGCTTTTCTTTATTGTCTTTTTATGGGCGTGGATCTGGCTTTTATGGGAACGCAGATGTTTACCGGGCTGAATACCTTTGTGCTTATCGCGATTCCCATGTTCATCCTGACGGCGGAAGTCATGAACAGCGCTTCGGTTTCGGACAGGATATTCAAGTTTTGTAATTCGCTTGTAGGCTGCATCCCCGGCGGGCTGGGGCATGTCAATGTCGTTACCAGCATCATTTTCGCGGGGATGTCCGGTTCGGCGGTAGCGGATGTCGGCGGGATTGGACACCTGTGTTACCGGGCTATGGTTGATGAAGGTTTCGATGAAGAGTTTTCCGCCACGATTACTATTTCCTCTTCGACAATCGGCCCTATTATTCCGCCAAGTATTCCCGCCGTTGTATACGCTATGGTGGCCAATGTGTCTGTGGGCAAACTGCTGTTCGGAGGCGTTATTCCCGGCCTTTTAATGGGCGTGATTCTGATGATATACGTTTATTTTGTATCATTAAAACGGAAGTATCCCAAAAAACCCTTTGTATCCTGGCGCGCCCTCCTGGTGGAAATCCTTTCCACTTTTATTGCCTGTATCCCGCCGCTTCTTACTCCGATTATTCTTTTGGGCAGTATTTATCTGGGGGTTGTGACGGCGACTGAGGCATCCGCCGTCGCGGTACTCTATGCCGTTCTTCTGGGTTTCCTGGTTTATCATACAATGAAGTTCAGGGATTTCATTGTATGCCTGAAAAAGGTGTTTATTACCAGCGGTTCGATTCTTCTCATCATTCCGGCTGCCAAAGCCTTTGGTTTTGTTTTAACACGGGAGAACCTTCAAATGAAGGTTTTTGAGGCTGTTACAGGTTTTGCGGGCACGAATCCTGTCCTGATAGCCGGATGCATTATACTCCTTTTTGTTATTCTGGGCTGCCTCAATGATCCCAACGTGAATATTATACTCTTTGTTCCTATGGTTCTTCCCCTGATAGACGCGGCGGGTTTCGATCCCATTCACATGGGGATATGTATTATTATAACCGCGATGATTGGAAATATTACCCCGCCTGTGGGTATTGTTACCATGACTGTGTGCAGTATCGAAAAACTGAATTTTGAGAAAACCTGCGCGGCGCTTGTGCCCCTGATTATTATTCTGTTTGCCTACGTGATAGTGTTGCTTGTTTTTCCGCAGATTGTTATGCTGCTTCCGAATTATATTATGAAATGATTGGGAGTGGTATGTATTTCGTCGCTGTCGATGCGGGTAGCAGTTATGTGAAAGCGGCTGTTTTTGATCTGGAAGCCTGCCGGATTGTGGAAACGGCAAAGTACGCTTCGCCGGAAAGGCTGCCGGATCCCGACAATCGTATTTTTGAAATGGACGCGGGCCGCCTGTTTGATATAGTAAAAACCAGCATAGACGGTTTTTGCGGCCGCTACGCGAAGGTCGAAGGTATCCTTTTTTCGACGCAGATGCACGGCTGCGTGTTTACGGCGCCCGGCGGCGCGCGGGATATTTATATCTCGTGGCAGGATTCGCGCTGCCTTGATATGATGCCGCAAAGCCAGGGAAAGCCTGGAACAAGCTATCTGGATTATCTTGCGCGGATTTTCCCGCCTGAATTTATGCGTTCAACCGGGGTCGGGATTAAACCCGCCCTGGCCCTGTGCAATCTTTTTACCTGTGTATCCAGGAAGGATGCGCGGATTGCGCCGGGAACCGAGCTTTTTACGCTGGGTTCCTATTTTATAACGAGGCTGACGGGGAATAACATCTGCCACATTACAAACGCCGCTCCCCTGGGTATGGTGGATATTTCGAAGGGAATCTGGCGGGAGGATATTCTTCTTGGGGCCGGACTTGATAAAATCAGGTTCCCGCGGATAACGCGGGAGCTTAAACCCTGCGGAACCTACCGCTATAATGGCGCTGATATAAACGTATATCCCGACATAGGAGATCAGCAGGCTTCGGTACTTGGCAGCATGGCGCGAACCGGAGACATGGTCGCGAATATCGCTACCGCGGGGCAGATTATATTTGTCGATGACGGTTTTCACTCCGGGGACTATGAAGTCCGTCCGTATTTTGAGAGCGGTTTCAACAACGTTGTGTCCCGTATGCCCGCGGGACGCAATTTTGAAGTGCCCATAGATTTTATTCAGGAAACCGGCTTGAAGATTTTTGGCGTTTCCTTGAATAAAGAGGATATATGGAAGCGTGTGCGCGACGAACTGACCCTTGAGGATACACAGGGTTTGGATGCGGATATAAGTTTCTATGAACTGCCGCACAAACTCGCGGAGGGAAAATTCCTGAATATTAATCATTACAACTTTACTTTGAGGAATGTTTTTTCCTCCCTTGTGCGGGACATGGCAAGGGTCTACGCCCGCTACATACAGGTACTGCGCGAAGGACGGTCTTTTACCGGAAGGCTCATATTCTGCGGCGGTATGGCCCGGAATAACCCCGTCCTTCTCCACGCGGTAGAAGCGGCGACAGGCTTAAAGGGCGTTCTAGCGGGATCGCGGGACGAGGTTTATACCGGGATGCTCAGGCTTGCCCTGATATGCGCGGGTTTGAGTAAAAATCTTCAGGAAACTGAAAAAAGGATGGAAACAGAATGAGCGCGTTTGATCAGATATTGGCGGAACATCCCTATATATTAGGAACCTTCCTGTCTGAAATCGCGGCCCCGAATCTGCTGCGTATCATGAAATCAGCCGGTTTGCGGTTTGTTGTTGTTGACTGCGAGCACGGATATTTTGATTACGCCCAGGTCGCGGCAATCGCGGCGGTGGGGAACGGCATCGGCTTTCCGGTTATTGTGCGTATACCCTCGATTACCCGCGAACCCATTCAGAAGTTTCTGGACGCGGGGGTTGACGGACTGCTTGCTCCCATGACAAATACCGCGGAACAGGCCCGCGACCTGGTACGCTTTGGCAAATACGCCCCCCTGGGCGCACGGGGAATATCCACGACGCGTCCCCACACGGAGTATAATCCCGGAAAACTCGCGGACTACCTCGCGAGAGCCAACACGCGGGTGATGCTTTTTGTCCAGATTGAAACCGCTACGGGAGTCGCGGCGGCGGCGGATATCGCCGCCACTGCGGGTATAGACGCTTTATTTATCGGCCCGAATGACCTCGCCTCCGATTACGGCTGTCCGGGGGACTTCCATACTCCGCGGATGCAGGAGGCTTTGCGCGCTGTCACCGTCGCCGCGAAGAACGCGGGAAAACCCAGCGGAATACTGGCCTCCGATGTCGCGTTCCTGAAAGAATGCAGGGAACTGGGAATGCGGATTTTTAGCTGCAACAGCGAAGTAGGACTCCTGCGGCAGCGAATGAAAACCCTGTGCGGCGAGTTTTAGGGAAAGCCCGCGTACCATGCCCGCTGCCCATACCGTATATCTAAACGTGCCCCGCAGAATTTAACCGCGAAGCCGAAGACTGGCAAGGGCGAAGAAGCAAAAAAAGAAAAGAAAAGAGCTGTTTGGAAGCGCAAGGTTACGAACAGCTCTTAATCCGGCAGTCTGGTTATGTGCTGGCTGCCCGTATCCACACTTGTCTTATGCTATTAGTTATCTCCATCACATCATTTTTTTATAATAAATTATCGTCATAATTCTACTGTCAGGTATTTCCAGAAAATCTTCAATATTTTCATATTTATTTACTGTAAATATTTCATCTTCATTTGGTTTGAATATATTGAAATATGCGTAATCGGGATCGTTTGTATCAAAAAAACAAAATGACAAATTGTTGTTATTTATTATATCAGTATATTCCCGTGAATATTTATTATTCTCATATAAATAGAAATCAAATGATAAATTATTATTCATAGACAATGTTCCGGTACAATATGTAAATGAACCTGTTAAGTGCATTGGCCAGAAACGTGGTATAATATTCAGTTTCAGTTCATTCTCATGGAAATTCATTCTCCGCAAACCATTTTCATTTGAAAGTGTTATATTCTTATTCTGTTGTATAAAAATATATTTTAATAAATCAATTATATTCCTGAATTGTTCATATTCTGTCATTATTTCATTCTCTTCATACGAATTGATTATTTGAATAATTTTTTCTTTTATGATTTCTTCTTTATTTAATTGCGAAAATATGTTTACAGAAACGGATAAGAAAATGATTAAAAAAATATACTTCATAATTCATTATCTCATGCTTTAATATCTTTTTCAACTGGTTCCCAGCCCGGCGCAGTCTCCAGACTGCGCCGGGCTGGTTTTTTGCGTAGCAAAAATCCGCGTGTACCAGTCCCGCGTGTGTGGTGGGGGCAAAAGCGGGTCTGGCCCGCGGGGGCGCGCGCCAGGGATTGGGGGGCTGCGGGG
>JAISAF010000223.1 GCA_031266855.1 Spirochaetales bacterium | reverse complement strand
GGGAAAGATGCCAGCGTCTGGTTCGGCGCGGTTATCAGGGCGGATTTGCAGCCGATTTTTGTGGGAGACGGTTCAAACATTCAGGATAATGTTACCCTCCATGTAACAAGTACGGATTCCTGCGTCATAGGGGCGGGTGTTACAGTAGGACATAACGCGGTTATTCACGCCGCGAAAATCGGGGATGAATGCCTTATCGGAATCGGCGCGCTTATTTTAAGCGGGGCAGTTATCGGCAGCCAGTCCATAGTTGGCGCGGGTTCCCTTGTAACCGAAGGCAAAGTCTTTCCCCCGCGATCGCTTATTTACGGCAGCCCGGCAGAACTTATACGAAGTTTAAGCGACGGGGAAATTCTGGAAATCCGCGCTACCGCGCAGCGCTATATACGCAAGGCTCAGGAAGCCGCGAACTCCTACCGCGCGATAGCGGGGGAAGTGCCTTTATAGCGGCAGCTCAAACCCGTACAACCAGGCGGATTTCCGGCTGCGGAAATCCGCGGGTCGGCTTCGGCCCGGCCTTTCACGATTCCGGCTGCCGCCACCACGCTAACAAGCGACCGTCACGCTTACAACCTGGAACCAGGCCCGGGAATTACCAGCGGTAATTATGCGCGTACAACCAGGTGGATTTCCAGCCGCGGAAATCCGCGGGCCGTCTCCTGTAGCAGGCCGTACAAGCAGACCTGAAAAAATTGCATAAGCAATTTTGCAAGTGTTCTTTACGCGGAACGGCCGGTCCGGCTGCCGCACGGCAGCACAAAAAAAGCCCCCGGAATTGCCGTGAGGCAATTCCGGGGGCTGGGTTTAAGGCTTGCAAGCGTGGACGCTTGCTTCTAACCCGGCGTAGGCAGAGCCTACGCCGAGCGGGGATTTCCGGCTGCGGAAATCCCCGGGCCGGCTTCGGCCCGGCCTTTCACGATTCCGGCTGCCGCCACCACGCTAACAAGCGATCGTCACGCTTACAACCTGGAACCAGGCAAGGGAATTGCCGTGAGGCAATTCCGCTGGCTGCCGCTGGTGCGCGCGCAAGGGATAGTAGTGGAAAGCCCGCAGGATTTGCGTGAGCAAATCCGAGGACTTGGAACGGATAGCCCGGTTTCGAGGGCGCTCAAGGCGCCCCCGGAATGCGCCCAAATTCTTAGTATTTTGTGCTTCTTCTTGAGTAATTCATTCATTGTGCTTATACTGTACCTTAATGAAGATTCCGGGTTTCCTTATTTGGTTTTTTGTGGCGCTGGCTCTTTGTGCGGACGAGGGGGGCGGCGGGGCTTTTGTGATTCCTATTCATGGGGATATTGAGCCTTCCATGACGACGCATGTGCGCAGGCAGGCGGGGAGCGCTGTGGGGGATGGGGCGGCTTTTTTGATTTTCGATATTGATACTTTTGGTGGCAGGGTTGATTCGGCTTTGCAGATTTCTTCGTTTATTGGGTCGCTGGAGGGGGTGAAGACCGTCGCGTATATCCGGCAGAGTCCGGAGGGTATGGGGGTAAGCTGGTCGGCTGGGGCGCTGATTGCGATGTCGTGTTCGGTGATTTATATGGCGCCGGGGACTTCGATTGGGGCTGCCGCGCCGGTTATTCAGGGTCAGGAGGGTATGCAGTCGGCGGGTGAGAAGAGCGTGAGCGCGGTGCGTTCGCAGATGGCGGCTCTTGCGGAGAAAAACGGGCATCCGGTTCCTATTGCTTTGGCGATGGTGGATTATGATGTTGCGTTGGTGGAGGTCGAGGAGAGCGGCCGGGTTTCGGCTGTTTTTATGGAGGAGGCCTCCCGGCTGGAAAAGGAGTCTTCCGGGCGTATCAAACGGGGGCCGGTTGTTTCGGCGAAGGGAAAGCTGCTTTCTCTTACCGCGGGGGAAGCGCTGCGTTATGGTTTGTCTTCGGGAACCGAAAGCTCGTATTCTTCCCTGCTTGTGACGATTGGGGCGGGGCCGGAGATTCGTACTTTGGAGCCTGGCGCGGCGGATTCTATTGTCGCGTTTCTTACTTCCGGCGGTTTGCAGGGTGTCCTTATTCTGATAGGTATCGCGGCGCTTTTTCTTGAGATTGCAACGCCCGGGTTTGGTATTCCGGGGACTGTCGCCATTATTTGTTTTCTTACGATTTTTGGCGCGAACGGGATGCTGGGCAATGTGGGTTCGGTGGAGATTCTGCTTTTTCTTGTGGGCGCGGGTCTTCTTGTTCTGGAGATTTTTGTTATTCCTGGTTTCGGTGTCGCGGGCATATCGGGTATCGTGTTTATTGGCGTTGCCCTTGTTTTGTCTATGCAGGATTTTGTTATTCCCGATGTGTCCTGGGAGTGGGATATTCTGTACCGGAATATTCTGACTGTGGTGGCGGGTTTGTCCGCGGGGATTATCGGCATTGTGGTTCTGGCTCTGTTCGCGCCGAAGCTGCATATATTTGACCGGCTTACGCTGCGGACCGCGATACGGGGAACTTCGGGCGGGCCTTTGCCTGATGGGGCGGAAGCGGGACAGGCCGCGGCTGAAGGGGGCGACTATTTTTTTCCCGCAGACCTTGCGGGGCGCTGCGGGAAGGCGGTAACGGTGCTGCGTCCCTCGGGCCGCGCGGAGTTCGGCGGCGCTGAATACAGTGTTGAAACCGACGGGGTTTTTCTTCCTGCCGGTACGCCGCTTGTCGTTGTGCGTGTGCGGGGAAATCACATCCTCGTAAAGCAGCAGGGCTGATACTGGTTGTTCGGCGGTTTACGGGATTGGTTTTTTGGGCGCATTCCGTGGGCGCGGCGGGCGCCCGCTACAATCCGTACTTATCGGAAAGCGACTGTCTTCAGGCGCATTTTTTGCTTCGCAAAAAACCGGGCTTTCCGCTGCAAGTCCTCGGATTTGCTCATACAAATCCTGTGGGCTTTCCGCTGCAATCCCTTGCGCCGCCAAGCGGCGGACACCCGCAAAATCGCGGAGCGATTTTTCGGGTGTCCGCCGCTGGGCGGCGCAAGGGATTGCAGCGGAAAGCCCGCAGGATTTGTATGAGCAAATCCGAGGACTTGCAGCGGAAAGCCCGGTTTTTTGCGAAGCAAAAAATG
>JAISAF010000197.1 GCA_031266855.1 Spirochaetales bacterium | reverse complement strand
TTCCGGCTTTGCGGTATTTTTTTTCTTCCTTGACGGAAATTTATGGATCAATTATAATTAAAACATGAATACATTTACGGAAAAAAATAGACAGCATTAAAGAATCTATCCTCAAATATGTATCAGCAAAATATATCTTTTTGTTCGGTTCCTATGCTTATGGAGAGCCAACGGGAAAAAGTGACATAGATATATATATTGTAATTCCTGATAATATATCGAATGTATCAGAGCTTTATGGAAAATAATCGGCGATTTGGGTGATAAAAAGATTTTTTTCATCGATTTATTATTATCCAAAGAAAGCGTGTTTAATATAAGGAAAACGCAAAATATTCTTGAAGAAACAATCGTTCAAAAGGGAAAAATCCTCTATGCACAGTGAAGATGTAAAAGACTGGTTAAGAATAGGCGATGAGGATTTTGATTCAGCAAGAATACTGAATGAATCAGCACGAAAACATTGTGAAATAATTTGCTATCTTTGTGCACAGGCTATCGAAAAGTATTTAAAAGGGTATCTGGCATGGAACGATGTTATACCTGAAAAGACGCATAATCTGACTTATCTAAATAGAGTTTGTACAGAGAAGGACAAATTTTTTGAAAATATTAAAACTGAATGTGATATTTTAACCAGATATAGTAATGATATACGTTATCCGCACAAATATGAAGTAAATGAATCTGATGCAAATTTTTCCATAGAAGCTGTAGAAGAAATAAGGAATGCAGAACCCATTAATAAATATACGAAATAAAATTAATAATGATGAAGAAAAAATTGTGGAATAACCCATCTGCTCATAATGTGGCTGTCAAATCAATGGCCCTGTTCGATAACTTTCGGTTTTTTTACACGTTCCAAAAAGAATATAAATAACCGCAAAGTCGGGAAAGTAAGAATAATGAAATATTTTAGCTCTCCTTCTTTAACTTATTCGGCTTTGCGGTAAATATCTAAAAAGCGTACTTTTTAGTGTAATCAGGCCGATAGTCCTGGCATTACGGGTTTTTCTTTTACCGTGCCGGGCTTCCCGCGGGCGGGAAGCCCGGCGGAAAGCGCCGCTTGTTCGCTATATTTCACAAGTACAGCATTGCCGTCGAAAAAAGGGCTGCCGCCGCCGGGATAACCCCCGCGACACTTATACCGTTTCCGTAGTCATAAGTCCCCGTACCACGGTGAAATCCCGATGCATACACCTTGCCCGCGCTGTTGACCGCCACGGAATCAAACATTGATCCGCCTGTATCCGCTAGATGATTTCAGGGAACTGAGCCAGCATGACGTATCAGGAATCGCGGGACTGCTCAATGAGCGGCCGAGAAAATCCTTGACTATAGAACGCCTTACGAGGTATTCTCGGAATTGCGCCAGGAATTACTGGGGGCCGAGTTATTTACGGCTTTGTAGGGCGGTCATACTCTGCGGCTTGCCGCGGGGTAATTGATTCTTTACTTTTCCGGCTTCGCGGTAATTTTTTTCTTCAAAGCATGTCGCGCGAAGCGCGAAAAGCCTACGCGCCAGGGATTCCGGGGGCGCGGTGAGCGCCCACGATAATAAGTTTCCTATTGGAAACACCCCCGAATGGGGGATGATTGGAGCGGAAAGCGCCACAGGCGCTTTCCGAGGACTTGAAGCGGAAAGCCCGGTCCCGGCGCGCAGCGCCGGGAGGCGCCCAAAAACACAAAACTACAGACTTTTTGCGCTTTTACGCGCTTGTCATAACCCTGCCAGAAGCGCTTTCGCGTAGCGGCCGGAGTTTCGGGCCGTACTCTTTCATGTGCGGGGCTTCCATGTGAGCCGCGAGGTCTTTTTTGGTTTCCCATTTTTCGACGAGCGTTACGCGGTTTTTGTTTACTTTTTCCTGAATCGCCAGAGGGGATTTGTATTCAAGGGCAAAGCTGTATTCAACACAGCCGGTTTCCGCCAGAACCTGTTTCCGCAGCTCCTTGCTCAGCTTTAGATATTCTTCCATTTTCCCCTCTTTAATAATAAACGTGCAAACAATGTGAATCATACAGTTCTCCTTAAGAAAATAATTACGATAGCGCCTCACAAAAGGCGCGAAGAATCAGAACCCCCGCAAGACTGCCGGGATCCGTCATGCCAATTGTTTTTTCCCGGAAGATTCCGGGTCGCCCGTGCCGTGCCATAAAGCCGCGGCCCTCCTCAAGACCCTCCTGGGCCGCGCCGAGAGCCCGCTCCAGAACTTCCCGCAGCCCGAGGCCCTCCCGCGCGGCACGGGAAGCGGCCTCCGAGGCGGGGTATAGGACATCCAGAACCGTTTTATCCCCCTGTTTCGCCCCGCCCAGGGAAGCAATCGCGTCCGCGAAAGCCTTTATAAAGACGGCCATATCCGCCGCGCCCACAGCCTGTTTCCCCGACACGGCCTTCCCCGCCTTCATGAAACCCGAAGCGATAAGCGTACCCATAGTGGACGGCGCGTTTTTCCCAATCTCCATACCCGCCAGGGCGAACATCCTGCCCGGATCGGAAGCCTTCTCCTGAATTTCGCCCGTCTTCTCTTCAACAAGGGTAAAGGCTTTCGCCATTACCATACCCAAATCCCCGTCGCCCAAAGCGGCGTCCAGCGCCGTCAGCTCGTCCCTGTTTTTTTCCATTACCGCTTTAAGCTGCCCAAATATGGCCGCGGCTTCGGCCTTTCCGATTTCTTCCGCCATACCACGCCTCCGCCTAAGCCTGTTCAAAGAACGGAGTCGAAGCGGGCGCCAGCAGATGTTTCTTAAGCTCCGCATCCAGGTGAAAAACCGAAACGCTGCACCCGCTCATTTCCATGGAAGTGGCGAACTCCCCCACATAGGTTTTAATGACAGTAATGCCTCTGTCCGTAAGCCTTTGGGCAACACGGCGATAGAGGATATAAAGTTCCTCTTTTGGAGTCGCGCCCAGCCCGTTTACCAGAACGGCGACCTCATCCCCCTTTGAGTATTGATAATCGGCGAAGATTTGATCCATCATCCGGTCGGCAATGGCATCCGCGGTTTTTAACGCCTCGCGGCGCACTCCCGGCTCTCCATGAATACCCATACCGATTTCCATATCCCCGTCCCCAATAACAAAATTGGGCTTCCCCACCTCGGGAATCGTACAGGGAGAAAGCGCGACACCCATTGTCCGTACCCGCGAGTTTGCCTTTGCCGCTATATCCCTGACCTGTTCAAGTGAAGCGCCCTCCTCGGCAAGAGCCCCCGCGACCTTATACACAAAGAAAATACCCGCGATGCCCCGCCGCTTTTCTTCCTCGCCCTTTGGAGAGCTTGCCACATCATCGCAGCCAGTAACCCGTTCCACCCGTATGCCCTCAAGATCCGCCATCTCGGCTGCCATCGTGAAATTCATTTTATCACCCGAATAGTTGCCGAAAATGTAAAGAACGCCCATACCGGAATCAACCGCCTTCGTAACAGTAAACATATTATCCGCGCTCGGCGACTGAAACACGCCGCCAACAGAACATCCGTCAAGAAGACCCGAACCCACATAACCCAGAAAAAGCGGAAGATGACCGGAACCGCCGCCGGAGGCAATACCAACTTTTTTCTTTTTTCCGGCGTTCTTCCTGATAATACAGCGCGGATTCCCCTCCGCGCAGTCCAGCCTGTCCGGATGAGCCAGCAGAATACCCTCGATAGTCTCATCAACAAAACGCTCCGGCGCGTTTATAATCTTTTTCATATACTCTCTCCTTCCAAAGATTTCAATACGGACACAGATTTCAGACAGGCCGGCTGACCTATAGACGTATCGGGGAAGTGCGCCCCGCGCGAAGCGCCGGCCGCGAAATTGCCGATGGCAATTTCGCGTGTATAAGCCAAGCCCGTGGGGCGCAAGAGGGGTTAGTCGCAATTTTGCTACGCAAAATTGCCGTTTGCCCCTGGGCCGCGCAAGGGATAGGAGCGGAAAGCCCACAGGATTTGCGTCGGCAAATCCGAGGACTTGGAGCGGATAGCCCGGTTTTTGGCGCGAAGCGCCAAAAATGCGCCCGAATTCCGAATTATAAACAGGTTTTTGAACAGTCTTTTATTCCGGCCATGTTATTTTGAACGGGTTATGGCGATAATATCGTCAACCATTTTTTCCACGGAATACGAAGGAGTCCAGCCGATTTCCTTCGCCGCCCGGTCGCAGCCAATGACCCACTCCTTGAAACCCGCCACAACCGCCATAATATCAGGCGCGGGAGCGAAACTGAACTGCGCGCCAGGAATAACCTTTTTGATATACGCAATCATTTTATCCACAACAACATTGCCCGACGCGATATTGTAAATACGGCTTTTCGCTTCCGGCGCCCAGGCAAGTTTGATAAGCGCGCCCACCGCGTCCTTTATATACACAACCGGATAGGAAGTATCCTCCGTTACCTCAATGGCATACGCTTCGCCCTTTGCCGCTTTCTCTGGAATCAGGGACGTAAAAAGACTTGCCGAACCAACGGCCACACGCCCCGCCCCTGTAACCGCCGCGAAACGCACGGCCCGGAAATCGGCCCCAAAGCGGCGCACATACAAAAGCCCCGCCAGCTCCGCCATCTGTTTGGAAACCCCGTACCACCCGTCGGCCTCCAGCGGCATATCCTCGGTAATAGGCTGCGGCAGGCCCCTGCCATATACGCTAATCGTACTGGCGAAAACAACCCGCCTGTTCCCGTTCTGACGCGCTCCCTCAAGTACATTGTACGTTCCGCCAACGTTAATCGCAATCGCCGCGTGAGGATCACGATCGCAGCCCGTCGTCAAAATACCCGCCAGATGAATAATAGGATCAGAAGTCCCCGATTCCGCGACCAGAGCGGCGATAAGTTTCTGATCCCGTATATCGCCCTGCCGGAACTCAGCCTTGCCCCGCCACGAATCGAGCACCCCGGCCGGCGGTGAGTTGTAATCAAAAGCCAGAACCTTCTTCCCGTCCGCAATCAAAGTATTTACCAGGGATTGCCCAAGGAACCCCCCCGCGCCCGTAACTAAAACAGCCATCAGCCACCTCCTGTATTCGACACACAAAATTAAAATTATAGTATGGAGTGTAGCACAGGCGCATCCAAAAGTGAAGACAATACGAAACAGAAAAAAGGGGGAAAGCCTTCCCCCTGCCGCGCACACGGTTGCGCGGCGCCCCTTTCTACGGGGGGCTGTGGCGGCGTACAAAGCAGTGAAAGCGTTCTTAGAGCCGGTTCAACATCTTTATAATTTTGTTTCAATATCAGAATTTGGGCACATTTGCGGCGTAAAACGCCGCAAACCGGGCTTTCCGCTTCAATCTTTTGGCTACGCCAAAAGGATTTCCGCTACAATCCCTTGTGCATCGGCAGCTTGAGAATACAGCCGCACAATTGCCAGAGGCAATTGTGCGGGCAGGTAATTGCCTTGAGCAATTACCTGCTTAGAACCAGGCGGAGGCAATTTGTGGAACAAATTGCCCATAAGGGAATCTCTAAAAACTTTCCTTATATGATTTCCCGTCCTAAAGGAAAAAATTGCTGTGGTAACAGCAATTTTTTCCTGTGCGTAGTACCAGCAACAGGAAGTTTTTAGAGATTCCCACGGATTTCCAGTATGGAAATCCGTGGGCCGTCTTCGGCCCGGCCTTTCACGCTTCCGGCTGCCGCCACCACGCTAACAGCCAGCGGTCACGCTTGCAGCTTCAAAATCGCGTGGTTTGCCGCACCGCCCAGCGCGTTGCGCTGGGCGGGCCTAAACCAAG
>JAISAF010000160.1 GCA_031266855.1 Spirochaetales bacterium | reverse complement strand
CGCTTGCAGGTCTGCCACCAATTTCGCTATTCTTTCCTTCCTTCTTTTGCTTCTTCGCCCTTGCCCGTCCTCGCCTCTGCCAGTTTTCGGCTTCGCGGTAAATTCTGCCGTTTCTATATCAAGGCTATTGACGCAAATCTACCAGAAGCCCGTAGATCTCGTCTACCCGCCGGAGAATTTCCAGTTCCTCTTTCTGGCCGCGCATAATCTGCGCGGCCAGTTTTTCCAGCTTCGCGTCTATGACGCGTATCTGCGTGTCACGGGTTTTCTGTCCCCCGCGCTGTTTCCGTTCCGACACTTCCAGTTCGTAACAGGAGGCCACAATAAGTTTAATAAAACGCTGTACGGCCTGTTTGTAGTCATCCGTGTTTTTGAGCGTGGGTTTCTTTTTCAGCGCTTCCCCCCGGATGTGAACCGCGTCCAGGGCTTCGGCGATTCCCGTCTGTGCGGTCTGCCGCAGGGCCGGCGCGTCATGGACTACGGTTTCTTCATCCGCTTCATCCGCTTCATCCGCGTCAGGACGAAGAAGATCGGCAAAAGCCCGGCCCGTCCGTCCTGTTTTTTTCGGGGAAGACTTTTTTTCGTAGGATTTCGCGTGAAACGGAAAAAAAGCGCCGTGGAAGTCTATGCGTTCCATAGAAACCCCCTTATACCGGAGTTTTTTGCCGGGAAGCGTTTTCAGCCGGATTTCCGAAAAGTTTTACACCGAACCAGCCGCGCCTGTCCGGGCCGGAACCAGGGGCGGCCTCCGGGGAAGCCGGCACACCCGAAATGTGAATAGTCCCTTCAAGGATAACGCCCTCCTCGGCAATGAGCTGCGGACTGGAAATTGAACCAATAACAACCGCGGAAGACAGAATAACGACTTTTTCGCTGGCGGTAATCGCGCCCCGTATAACGCCCCCCACTACAACCGAAGACGCGTTAATGGAACAGTCGGCCCTGCCGCTTCTCCCGACAAAGACCTTCCCGGATGTCTTTACCGAACCGGAAAAATCCCCGTCAATGCGCAACAGGCCGCTGATACTTATATCGCCCTGGAAGAAACTTCCTTCCCCAATCAGGGAATTGACAAAGGCTTCGTTCCCGGAACCGGACATGTGGATTTTAC
The DNA here is from genome assembly GCA_031266855.1 of Spirochaetales bacterium. GTDB lineage: Bacteria > Spirochaetota > Spirochaetia > DTKZ01 > DTKZ01 > JAISAF01. The sequence continues at coordinate 4,429 of JAISAF010000160.1, read as the reverse complement.
TCCCAGACATTTGCGCCGGCGCTGGAAATGTTCAGGTATTTTGCGGGGTCGACAACTTCCGAACCTATGCGCACCTCATAGTGGACATGAGGCCCCGTGGACAGGCCGGTATTTCCCATAGTCCCGATAACCTCGCCCTGCTGGACTTCCTGTCCCCGCGTTACCAGAATCCGCTGAAGATGAGCGTATTTTGTATAGAATCCGTATTTATGCCGGATTACCACGTAATTGCCAAAACCCATAGGTTCGCTGTCGATGGTAATGATCTTTCCCCGCGCCGTAGCCACGATAGGAATATTGTACCCAAAGGCGATGTCGATACCCTTGTGAATGTACCACTGCCCGGAGAAGGGATGCAGCGTCGGCCCGAAAAGGCTTGTTACCCGGCCCCGAACGCCCTTAACCGGCCACAGCGTGGGAATATCCACCAGCAGGTCCTTTTGAGCGGCTATAACCTTTTCGATCTCTTTCAAAGGCCCGTTCAGGTTATCAAGAAAACTCTTAATAGTCCGCACGTCGTGCAATTCCCTGATTTGCCCCGCCTCGACTTCCGATAATCCAAGGAAGGAAGACAAATCACTCTGGGCACCCGTGGTAAGGGGCCGGTCGGGAATATTAATCCCCATCACTCCAAATGCCGAATTCACGGTTCCCTGCACAGTCTTCGCGGCCTTTTGCAGCTCGGCAAGCTCTTCGCGCAGGGTTTCCAGATTTGCCTGGGCGCTTTCCCAGTTCTGCGACTGCGCCGCCAGAAGCTGCTGCGTACCGGCATAGTGGGTGGAAAGAGCGAAAAAGCCCACGACCATAAGCGCCGTCAGGCCCAGCGCGAACACCAGGGAAAAAACGTTTATATGAAAATTGAAAATCCTGCGTTCCGAGTGGGGGACGAGCATAACAGTAAAGCGCTGTCTGCCAAGGGCCATTAAAGCTCCCACCGCGCTGCCGACGAGCATAAAGCACCGTCCAAAAAAAGAGACAATTCTAAGAAAAAGTCTTTTTTCAAATCTTTTATATCTGTATGCTGGCAAAATGTCCTCTTCCCCCGCCATTCTTTTTTCTATTGAAATGGCTGAAATGGCAGGATATATACATCAGATTATCACGGTCTGTCAATTTTGTCAATTACTCCGATCTCCACAATTACACACGGCAGGATACCGCACAGGAATTGTTATCTTTCTATCTATGCTATGATCCGGGCGCATTTCCGGCGCTTCACGCCGGAAACCAGGCTTTCCGCTCCAAGTCCTCGGAAGCGCCGATGCGCTTCCTGTGGGCTTTCCGCTGCAATCCTTTGCGCGGCGCACAGCGAATAATTTGCGAACGCAAATTCGTGACCAGCCAGGACGCATGGGCGCGCAGCGAATTTGCATACGCAAATTCGCGACCAGCCCCTTTGCGCGGCGCGCGGCGGCGCATGAAGGAAGAGAAAACGGGGCTTTGTACTGGAACTCATTCGACTTAGCGGTTAGAGATCTTCGAACCGCTAAGTCGCAGGGTTTGAGGCTTGCGTGTGGGTTGATGGTAAGCGGAGCGCGAATGGCCCGTGGGGCGCCAGGGATTGGAGGGATGCGAAGCAGCCACGCCGCAGGCGGGGCCGCAGCGATAGCGGAGTCCCGGAAAGCCCGGTTTTTGGCGCTGTGCGCCAAAAAGGCGCCAGTATTATCCGAAAACCGAAAGACGCTTTGTTTATGTTGAAATGATATTGCTATTGACGATTTACGTTTCATGTGTTATCCTTGTATTGTATATTGAAGCAATCAGCGTAAGCCAACTATATTCGTTCAAATTGGAAGTCGTATGCATTTGTTTGATACTCACGCACATATCGGCCTCATTGCGGAGGACCAGATAGAACAGCTTATTATTGTTCAGGAGGCCAGAAAGGAATCCGTGGACTGTATTGTGAGCATTTGTAATAGTCTGAGGGATTTTTTTCAGGTGTATGAAAATTTGAAGACCGCTTCTCATGTCTATCATGCTGTGGGCGTTTCTCCTTCCGAGGTGGCGAATCTTACGAGGGATTGGGAAGAGCAGGTCGAAAAGGGCGCTTCCTTTCCCCGGATCATCGCCATTGGTGAAACAGGTTTGGATTACTATAGAAAATTCGGCAATAAAGACAGCCAGATTGAGTTATTTATTCGGCAGCTTGAGATTGCTGATCGGCTGGGTTTGCCTGTGATTATTCATAATCGTGACGCTGGCAGGGATGTTTTGGAGATTTTGCGGGAAAAACTTCCTGCCCGGGGCGGGGTTTTGCATTGTTATTCGGAGAACTGGGCGTATGCGCGGGAGGCGTTGAATCTGAATTTGTATATTTCTTTCGCGGGTAATTTGACGTACCGGAACGCGCGGAATCTGCATGAGACGGCGAAAAATATGCCTTTGGATCGTATGCTTATTGAGACGGAGAGTCCTTTTATGGTTCCGGCGAGTCAGCGGGGGAAGCGGAACAGGCCGGCGTATTTGAGGGAGACGGCGCAGTTTGTCGCGGAGCTTCGGGGGGAAGACCTGGATATGGTGTGCGATACGCTGTTTCAGAATTCCCTGCGGTTTTTTAATATTACGCTGTAGGACTGCGTGGTTTGAGTCTGTAAGCTGTGTGTCGCGAATCTGAATTATATCATCCTGTTACAATTGGGGGCCTGGAGGTTCCCGGTAATCTTTTTCTGGCGCCTCTTGCCGGTTATTCCGATGTGGCTTTCCGTAGCCTGTGTGTTTCATATAGCTGCGATTTGACGTATTCGGAGATGCTGTCGGCGGAGGGTTTTGTGCGGGGCAGCGGGGGGACGTTTAATCTTCTGGCGCGGGACCCGCGTGAGCGTTTTTTTGGGGCGCAGATTTTTTCGTCCAGTCCGTATTCGGCGGCGAGGGCGGCCGCGGCGATTGCCGCTTTGCCTGTGCCGCCGTCCCTGATTGATTTAAACTGCGGCTGCCCTGTGCCGAAGGTTGTGAAGACCGGCGCGGGTTCGGCTTTGCTGCGAAATCCCCGGCTTGTGTACGATATGGTGAAGGCGATGAAGGAGTCCTGCGCGCTTCCTGTTACGGTGAAGATTCGTTCCGGCTGGGACGCGGCGTCGATTAATTACCTGGAGACTGCCGGCGCGGCCTGTCAGGGGGGGGCGGCGCTTGTGTGTCTGCATGCGCGTACCCGCGCCCAGGGTTACGGGGGGAGGGCGGAGTGGGGCCATATCCGGAACTTGAAGGAGAAGTGCGGCATTCCTGTTTTTGGTTCGGGCGATGTTTTGAGCGGGGAGGACGCGGCGCGCATGCTGCGGGAGACTGGCTGCGACGGCCTTATGTTCGCGCGCGGGGCTATTGGGAATCCCTTTATTTTCCGCCAGACGCGGGACTGCCTTGCTTTGGGCCGGGCGGCGGAGCCTTCCGCGCGGGAGCGTATGCGGATGGGCCTGGAGCATCTTGATTTGTGTATCCGCGCGAAGGGGGAGGCGCTGGCCTGCCGCGAGATGCGTAAGCATTTTGCCGCGTACTCAAAGGGGCTTCCCGGGGGCGCGCGTCTGCGGGCGGCCCTGGTGCGGGCCTGTACCGCGGCGGATTACCGGGAAACAGTGGAGGGGTATTTGGGCGGGATACCTGAACCTGGGCCGTAGAATTTCCACGGAATTTTTTAACCGCGAAGAATGGCAAGACCGAAGAAGCAAAGAAAGGAAGCCTCCGCTCGGCGCAGGCTCCAGCCTACGCCGGGTTAGAAGCAAGCGTCCACGCTTGCGGCTTTGGAACCCGCCCGCGCTTCTTCCGCCAAAACTGCCTATACCGCCGCCTCCTTTGTTCGCGGCCTTATGGCCGCTTTACGATCCTGTTCAATATCCCGCAAACCGCTGGGGCGGCAGACCTGCACGCGTAACGGCCGCCTGGTTAGAGCTGCGGAATTGCCGAGAGCAATTCCGCGCCCCGGCAATTAATTGCCGGGCCTTGTTTTGAGCTGCCGCTCGGCAGCCGGTAGGTGATAGAGACGTGTTTTTTTGCGGCGGACCGCAAAAAAACTTGGTGGCACATCACGCAATTGTTCCACAATTGCGACCGCCGGGTTTCGCGCAGCAAATTGCTTCTGGCAATTTGCCGCCCCGGAATTGCCTTCGGCAATTCCGGGAACTGGTTTTGAGCTGCCGCTCGGCAGCCGGCGCCCCCAGGCGCTTTGTGACGCGGTTGTCTGTTTCGAGCAGAAGAAACATTATGACCATAAGAACAATAGACAGAATGACGGGTAGCAGGTATTTGATGTTTTCCCGGGCGGACCGAATGACCCACCGGCAGGGGCTGAGAAACGCTTCGGCGAAAAGAATACTCAAGCTGTCGCTGCCTTTCTCCACCAAAACCGGGACCACTAGTAGTATCAAAATAATAAGCGGCACTAAGCTGAAGAGGAACACGCCGAGGACAGGAGATTCCGCGAGGCTTTCCCCGGCCA